>JAAZFP010000120.1 GCA_012511645.1 Microbacteriaceae bacterium | reverse complement strand
GTCGGTGACCACGCTCGCGAGATCGTGGCGATAGGTGCGCACGAGGTGCTCGACCACCTGCATCACCCACACATCGATCTTGTATTGCAGGGTGCGGTCGGCAGTGAGCCTGCGGCCGAAATCTTGGAGGGCTACGGTGAGTCGCTGACGCAGCTCGCTCTCGGGATCTTCGAGCATGTCGACGAGCGCCGCACGCGCGGTGGCCCAGGTGCTCATCACGAGTGAGCGAATGCGTGGACTGTCGAACACCTCGTGTTTAAACGATTCGAGCTGCTCTTGCAGCTCGGGCTTCTCGCCCAGGTCTCGGGCAAGATCATCGAGAAAGCTCTTCACCGCAAGCCGGAACGGATGCGCATGATCGTCTTGCACGGCCTGTGCGAAGCGCACGACCTCGCTGTGCAGGCGGTCATCAACAAAGCGCTGGGCGATGCCGGGCAGCCACGAGGGCAGCCGCGACGACACCGTGCGCTGGAAGGCCTCGGGGTGCTGCACGAGCCATTCGGATAGCCGCTCGGCGGCCACATCAAGTAGGGCCTCGTGGTGGTCACCCTCGACAAACGACTCGAGCGAGCGGCCGAGCAGCGGGCCCCACTCAGGCTCGATCACATGCTGGCGCACCAGCGCCTCAATCAGGTCTCGCACGTCGTCGTCGTTGAGCACTGTCAACGCGCCAAGCGCGGTACTGGCTGCCATGTCGCTGAGGTGCCGGGCGTTCTTTGGTTGCTGCAGCCACTGGCCGGCCGTGCGGGCGCCACTGATTTCGCTCAGCTTTTCATGCACCACGTCGTCTGCGAGGAAGTTTTCTTCGATGAACGAGCCGAGCCCCTCGCCGATCTCATCCTTCTTGTTCGAAATGAGATTGGTGTGCGGGATTTTGATGCCGAGCGGGTGACGAAACAGTGCTGTCACTGCGAACCAGTCGGCGAGGGCGCCCACCATGCCGCCTTCGCTCGCCGCACGCACATAGCGCAGCCACGGAATCTGCTCTTGTAGAGCGAATGACACGGCGAACACCACCGCCATCGCGATCAGCAGGCCGAGCGCAACCGCCTGCATCCTGCGCAGCCCCTGCAGCCGTTCGAGATCAGCCGGGGTGACTGCGCCGAGCGTGCGCTTGCGAGACCTGTGTGTGGAACGAACCATAGCCTCGATTATGCCGTGCGGACGAGGTTCAGCCGCGCATGGAATAATCGCGACTATGCACATGCTTGCCAGGCTGAGCCTGAAAAACCGCGCGCTCATCGCGCTCGTCACGATCGTCGCCTCAGCCTTCGGCTTCATTGGAGTTGGCTCACTCAAGCAGGAACTGATGCCGTCGGTGCAGTTTCCCGCGATCGTGGTGATCACCGCCTACCCGGGCGCGTCGCCAGAGGTCGTGAATAACGATGTGTCGACCCCCATCGAAACCGCGCTGCGCGGGGTGACGGGACTCGAACAAACCACCGCAACGTCATCGACGGGTGCGTCGATGGTGCTTGCCGAGTTTACCTATGGCATCGATCTGCCGGTCACCGAGCAGCGGGTGGAACGAGCGATTTCGCGCATCTCACAGCTGCTGCCCGAATCGGTCGACCCGCAGGTGATGTCGGGCTCGCTCGATGACTTCCCGATCGTGCAGATCTCAGTGCTCTCACCTGACGGGGTCGACCCCGAAGACACCGCTCGGCTGATCGAGCGAGTGGCTCTTCCTGAGCTGAATGACCTGGACGGAGTGCGCGAGGCGCAGCTGGTGGGTGCGCGAGGTGACCGCGTAACGATCACCCCCAACGCCGATCAGCTTGCCGACGAGGCGCTGCCCCAGCAGTCAATCACCGACGCGCTGCAGCAGAGCGGTGTGCTGATGGCCGCTGGCAGCATCACCGAAGACGGGCAGACGCTCGCGGTGCAAGCCGGGTCATCGCTTGACTCGGTCGAGCAGATTCAGGCGTTGCCGCTCGTTCGTGATGCCGGCATGTTGCAGGCTCGTGCGCAGGCGGCTGCTGCCGAGGCGCAGGCTGCCGCCGCTGAGGCCGCGGCAGCGGCTGGTGCTGGTGTGGGCGCTGCGGCCGGGTTTGGCGCTGCGCCAACGGCCGAGGTGGCGGCCGAGCCAGTAGTGGAAAACCTGCCCGTCATCACCATCGGTGAGGTCGCCGAGGTGGTGCTCGAGCCAAACCCTGAGCAGAGCATCTCGCGGGTCAACGGCCAGCCGGCGCTCACGATTGCGGTCACGAAGATGTCGACGGCAAATACGGTGGATGTGTCGCACGTCGTGCTTGAGGCGATTGCAGAGCTTGAGCCCTCGCTCAACGGCGCCACGCTCGAGGTGGTCTTTGATCAGGCGCCCTATGTGGAGCGCTCCATCGAGACGCTCACCGTCGAGGGGCTGCTCGGCCTGCTCTTTGCCGTGCTCGTGATCCTGGTGTTTTTGCTCTCGGTGCGGGCGACCCTCGTGACCGCAATTTCGATCCCGGTGTCGGTGCTGTTCACCTTCGTCGGTCTGAACTTTGCGGGCTACTCACTGAACATGCTCACCCTCGGCGCGCTTACCATTTCGATCGGTCGCGTCGTCGACGACTCCATCGTGGTGATTGAAAACATCAAGCGTCACCTGGGTGAGGCCGCTCCGGGTGCCGACCCGATCGCGACCATCGTGGGTGCGGTGCGAGAGGTGGGCGGCGCGATCACGGCCTCGACCCTGCCCTCGGTCGCCGTGTTCTTGCCGGTCGCCTTTGTCTCAGGCATGGTCGGCGAGCTCTTCAGGCCCTTCGCGTTCACGGTGACGATCGCCATGTCGGCGTCGCTGCTCGTGGCGCTCACGATTGTGCCAGTGCTGGCCTACTGGTTCTTGCGGGGCAGCCGCTCGGTGCGCAAGGCGCAGGCCGAGCGTGCGGTGCATGCGAGCGAGGCGGCAGATGCGGATGCGGTTGACGTCGGCGTCGATAATGCTAGCTCCGAGAGCGCCGGCGCTGGGGTGTCCGATGACACCCTTCCGGTGGTGCTGGCGGGGACGAGTCCTGCTGCGTCGAAGCCAGCAGTGTCGAAGCCAGCAGTGTCGAAGCCTGCTGTGACCCGTCCCGCGGTCGCGCGTGCTGAGGGCGCCACGGCGATGCAGCGCGGCTACCTCCCGATCGTGAAGTGGACGCTCGCGCACCCTGCAATCACCCTGATTCTTGCTGTGCTCGTGTTCGGTGGCACCATTGCAGCAACCCCGCTGATGAAGACGAACTTCATGGGCGCCGACGAACAGAACTCGGTCGGCCTCTCACAAACGCTCACACCCGGCACGAGTCTCGAAGAGCAGCTTGCGCAGGTGGAGCGCGTTGAGGCGACGCTCGCGACGC
>JAAZFP010000119.1 GCA_012511645.1 Microbacteriaceae bacterium | reverse complement strand
GCGTGACACCAATCATGCCCACAACCTCAGTGACGGGGTCGCCATTGGCGTCTTCGACCACGGCCCCCTGCTCGTCGAACACCCAGCGCTCGGTAGCGGCTGGCACGAGGGTCAGGCCCAACAGTTCGCCGTCACGCTCGATCTGCGCCAGCATCGTTGTACCGGGCGCAGCACTCACCACCTCACCAATCTGCTGCCACTCGGTGATTTCCACACCGCCGAGTTCAACGATGCGGTCACCCGGCAACATGCCGGCCTCGGCTGCGGGCGACAGCGGGTCAGCGTCGGTGCACTGGGTCTGCTCGCTCGATGCCGGGATCAGGCACTGGCTCACCTGCCCGAGGGTGGTGCTGTACTGGGCGACCCCGAACCCCATCAGCACAATGCCGAAGAACACACAGGCGAGCACCAGGTTCATGAACGGCCCGCCGAGCATGATGACAATCTTCTTCCACATCGGCAAGAGGTAGAAGGTGCGATTCTCCTGCCCCTCGGCGATGGTGTCAGCGCTCGCATCTCGCGCCTCTTGCACCACATTGTCGAGAAAACCGGTGCTCGCATCGCGAGGTTTCTCACCAGGCTTCGCCGGCGGATACATTCCGCTCATCGCCACATAGCCACCGAGCGGAATGAGCTTCACGCCGTATTCGGTTTCGCCCTTGCGCTTCGACCACAGCGTTTTGCCAAAGCCGACCATGAACTGGCTCACGCGCACACCAAAGAGCTTCGCGGGCACGAGGTGCCCGACTTCGTGCAGACCAATCGACACGGCGAGCCCGACCAGCATGATCAGGATGCCGAGCGCGTACAGCAGCAGTTCAGTCACTCCGTTAGCGTAACCGTGACTGCTGTGAGCAAAGCTGAGTCGTCGTTAGCCCACTGTCGCATCGTTCTGAGCGGCATATTCGTCGGCGCTGAGCAACGGGCCCTCTTCGGCAACGGCGACTCTGAAGAGCCACGCTTCACCGTAGGGATCGCTGTTGACGAGCGCCGGGTCATCGATGACCGCCTGATTCACTTCAACGACCTCACCGGTGACCGGTGAGAAGAGATCGCTCACCGACTTCGTTGACTCAATCTCTCCGCACACTTCACCAGCGGTGACGGTCGCCCCTGCCTCTGGCAGGTCAACGTAGACGACGTCGCCGAGGGCGTCGGCCGCGACCTGGGTAACGCCGATTGTGGCGGGGCTGCCGCCGTCGGTCCACTCGTGCTCGACGGAGTACTTGAGGTCTGCGCGAACGGTGCTCATGGTGATGCTTCTTTCGGTGTGCGGGGTGATGGGCGTTGTGTGAATGCTAGTTTTTGCGGGAGTAAAAGGGAAGGGTGACGACCTCACACGGCTCAGGTTTGCCGCGCAAGTCGACGTCGAGTGAGGTGCCGGGTGCAGCGAAGCCCGGTTCGACAAAGGCGAGCACGATAGGGAACCCGAGCGTGGGGCTCGGTTGGCCACTCGTGACCACACCGACCTCACGCCCCTCGGCGAGCACGGGGTAGCCGCTGCGCCCAGCGCGGCGACCGAGGCCCCGCAGCCCGACGAGCGTGCGGCGAGGGCCCTCAGCCTTCATTGCTTCGAGCGCGGCGCGGCCGATGAAGTTCTCTGATTTCTTGAATGAGACAACCCCACCAAGCCCCGCGTCGAAGGGATTCGTATCGGGCGAGAGCTCGTTGCCATAGAGCGGCATGCCTGCCTCGAGCCGCAGCGAGTCGCGCGCAGCGAGACCAGCGGGAGTGAGCCCGTGCGGCTCCCCCGCCTGCAGCAGCGCCCGCCAGAGCGGCACTGCCTGCTCGTTTGGTACGAGCAGCTCGAACCCGTCTTCGCCTGTGTACCCGGTGCGGGCAAGCAGCACGTTGATGCCAGCGATCGTCGCCATTGCCGCGGAATAGTAGGGCATCGCCTCCAGGTCGACCAGATGATCACCAGAGTTGAGCTCGCGAATCAGTGAGGCCGAGGCCGGCCCTTGCACCGCAATGAGACTCGTCGACGCGGTCTCATCATCCACTCGCACGTCAAAACCGCGTGCGCGCTCCACGAGCTGCACATACACCTCGGCAGCATTGCCCGCGTTCGGCACCACGAGAAACTCGTGCTCGGCGAGCCGATAGACGATGAGGTCGTCAATGATGCCACCCTCCGCGGTCACGATCAGCGAGTATTTCGCCTTGC
Source organism: Microbacteriaceae bacterium (assembly GCA_012511645.1). Lineage (GTDB taxonomy): Bacteria > Actinomycetota > Actinomycetes > Actinomycetales > Microbacteriaceae > Leucobacter. The sequence continues at coordinate 8,221 of JAAZFP010000119.1, read as the reverse complement.
CAGTGGCGACCACCGCGAGATTGCCGACGAGCGCGGTGTTCAAAAAGCTTGCCGCCTCTGGGCCGGTCACCCGAATCTCCCCCATGTGCGAGAGATCAAACAACCCCGCAGCCTCGCGCACGGCGCGGTGCTCGGCGAGTTCGCTGCCGTAGCGCAGCGGCATCTCCCAGCCGCCAAAGTCGGTGAAGTGCGCGCCGAGTGTAGTGTGCTCGGCATGCAGTGCGGTGGTTCTGGGTTCGGTTGATCGTAGCTCGGTCATGTCACTCTCCAAACGCTTCGGGTGGTGGGCAGGCGCACACAAGGTTCCGGTCGCCATAGGCGCCGTCGATGCGCGAGACCGACGGGAAGTACTTATCGACCCGAAGCCCAGGCACGGCAAACGCGGCCTGCTCTCGGGTGTATGGCAGCTCCCACGAGTCCGCAGCGACCACCACTGCCGGGTGCGGCGAGTTGCGCAGCGGTGACTGCTCGAGTGAATAGGAGCCTGCGATCACCTCGTCAATTTCGCCTCGGATCGCGATCATCGCCTCGATGAAACGCTCAATCTCCACGAGATCTTCGCTCTCTGTTGGCTCGACCATGAGGGTTCCCGCGACCGGGAACGCGAGGGTCGGTGCGTGGAACCCGAAGTCAATGAGACGTTTCGCAACGTCTTCGGCGGTCACGCCCGATGCTGCGGTGAGATCACGCAGGTCGAGAATGCACTCGTGTGCGACGAGGCCCCGGTTGCCGGTGAAGAGAATCGGGAAGTGCTCGCCAAGTCGTGCCGCGATGTAGTTCGCGCTGAGCAGCGCGGTTTCGGTGGCTCGGGTGAGGCCGTCAGCGCCCATCATGGCGATGTAGGCGTATGAGATCGGGAGCACCCCGGCTGAACCAAACAGGGTTGCGACGACGGGGATCCCGTCGGCAGTTGAGTAGTCACCTTGTGCTGGCGCGGCGCTCGCCCCGAGCGGATCGCCCGGCAGATACGGCGCGAGGTGCGCGGCGACCGCGACGGGGCCGACGCCTGGCCCTCCGCCGCCGTGCGGAATCGCGAACGTTTTATGCAGGTTGAGGTGTGAGACGTCGCCACCGAACTCGCCGGGCCGCGCGACCCCGACGAGCGCGTTCATGTTGGCGCCGTCGATGTAGACCTGGCCGCCGGCCTCGTGCACGAGTTCACAGACCTCACGCACATCATCGTCATACACACCGTAGGTCGACGGGTAAGTGATCATGATTGCGGCGAGCGCGTCCCGGTGGGTGTCGATCTTTGCGCGCAGGTCATCAAGGTCGATGTGGCCTGTGCCGGTGTTGTTCACCACGACCACGCGCAGACCCGCGAGCACGGCTGAGGCCGCGTTCGTGCCGTGCGCTGACGCGGGGATGAGGCACACGTCACGTGCCGTGTCGCCCTGCGCGAGATGGTAGCGACGGATCGCAAGCAGCCCCGCGTATTCGCCCTGCGAACCGGCGTTTGGTTGCAGCGAGATCCCGGAGTAGCCGGTGATTTCGATCAGCCACGACTCGAGCCGTGAGATAAGTTCGCGCCAGCCGATGCTCTGGTCTTCGGGCACATATGGGTGAATACCTGCGAACTCAGGCCACGAGATCGACTCCATTTCTGCGGTGGAGTTGAGCTTCATCGTGCAGGATCCGAGTGGAATCATCGTGCGGTCAAGCGCAAGATCTCGATCGGAGAGGCGTCGCAGGTAGCGCAGCATCTGGGTTTCGCTGCGCACCGTGTGGAAGATCGGGTGCGTGAGGTAGTCGCTGGTGCGCGTGAGCTCAGCGGGGATGCCGGTGTGACCGTCGCGGATATCGGTCACGGCCTGCGTCACCACGTTGGCCGATGCCCCGAACGCCTCCGCCACCGCGCGCAGGTGCGCGGGCGTGGTTGTCTCGTCGCAGGAGATGCCGACCGTGTCGGCGTCGATCAGTCGCAGATTGATGCCCGCCTCTGCGGCCGTGCGCACAACTTCGGCGGCGCGGGCGGGCACCCGCGCAACCACCGTGTCGAAGAACGAGTCGCTCGCGAGTTCGATCCCAGCCTCGTGCAGAGAGACTGCGAGAGCTCGCGCGTAGCGATGGGCGCGATTCGCGATCGCACGCAGCCCCTCGGGCCCGTGATAGACCGCATACATCGAAGCCGTGATTGCCAGAAGCGCCTGCGCCGTGCAAATGTTACTCGTCGCCTTCTCACGGCGAATGTGCTGCTCGCGGGTCTGCAGCGCAAGACGGTAGGCGGGGCGGCCCTGCTGATCTTTGGATACTCCAACCAGGCGTCCTGGGATCGCTCGCTCGAGCCCCTCGCGCACCGCGAAGTAGGCGGCGTGCGGGCCACCGAAGAAGAGCGGCACCCCGAACCGCTGCGTGTTGCCCACCGCAACATCAGCGCCTTGCTCGCCGGGTGGCACGATCAGCGTCAACGCGAGGAGGTCTGCAATGACCGTCACCATCGCACCACGACCCTTTGCATCGGCGATGACTGCGCGATGGTCTACGACTGAGCCGTCATTGCCCGGCTGCTGCAACACGATGCCGTTGATGTCGCCCTCGGGCAACCCCTCGTTCGCAAGATCAACCACCCGCACCTCGAAGCCGAGCGCGCGGGCACGCCCTTCGATGACGGCGATGGTCTGGGGAAAGAGGTTCGCGTCAAGCACAGTGACGCCGTGTGGCACGGTACGGTTGGCGCGACGCATCAAGAGCACTGCCTCGGCCGCCGATGAACTCTCGTCAAGCATCGAAGCGTTGGCGATGGGGAGGGCCGTGAGGTCGGCCACCATCGTCTGGAAGTTGAGCAGCGCTTCAAGGCGGCCCTGCGAGATTTCGGGCTGGTACGGGGTGTAGGCCGTGTACCACGCCGGGTTCTCGAGCAAGTTGCGCAGGATCACGGGCGGCGTGTGGGTGTCATAAAACCCCTGCCCGATCATCTGAGTTTTCAGCACGTTCTTCTGCGACAGCGCGCGCAGATCATCAAGGATCTCGGCCTCGCTGCGCGCCGCAGGCAGGCGGAGCGGCTCAGCGCTTCGAATATCGGCGGGCACCGCCGCATCAACGAGCGACTCGAGCGTGTCAAAGCCAAGTGCGCCCAGCATGGTGGCCTGATCGGCTGCAGAGGTCACACCGAGGTGGCGATCAGCGAAGGTGAGGTTCGCGTGTGGGGCGAAAGATGAGGTCAAGGGATTCTCCGGAGCCTGGTTGCATGCGCAACATGAATAGGGCTCCTCCCCACTCTGTATCTGAGCCTGAGAGATTCGGGAGTGATCCCTTGCACCTTCGGCGAGCGAACCGCGCGCTACTTTTCAGAGTTGCCTCACCACTGCGGTACGGGGGCCTGAGAGATTCCCGGGGAGGGTTTGCTCCTACGGCGCCGATGTGATCGAACTCTCCCGCAGCGGCCAAAACGGCCGGTATTCAGATATTGAATGTCAGCATAGCAGGCCCGCGGGCTCAGGGGTCAGGTCGCGTCGACCATGTCCCACTCCCCTTCTCCAGTTGATTCCCACCGGCTGGTTCCCGCCATCACCTGAGCAGCATCACTGCGGTTTCCCTCGCCCAACGATCAGCTTCGGCGAGCGTGTCGGTCGTGAGCTCAGCTGGCGCATCATGGCGCCCCACCACGTCGCTCACCGTGTCAACGATGCCGGTGAACCGCAGCTTGCCCTCGTGGAACGCGTCAACCGCAACCTCGTTCGCGGCGTTGTAGACCGCGGGGTAGGTGCGAGCCGCCTCACCCACCTGCTTCGCGAACCGCACCGCAGGAAACACCTCGTGATCGAGCGGAAGAAACTGCCACTCCTGTGCCTGAGTCCAGTCGAGTGGCGCGCCCACGCCTGGCACCCGTCGCGGCCACTCCAACCCGAGCGCGATCGGCAGCCGCATGTCGGGTGGCGATGCCTGCGCGATCGTCGACCCGTCAACGAACTCGACCATCGAGTGCACAATTGACTGCGGGTGCACCACCACGTCAATGTCACGGTAGGGCACCCCAAACAGCAGGTGCGCTTCGATCACTTCGAGCCCCTTGTTCACGAGCGTTGCCGAGTTCGTCGTGACGACTCGGCCCATGTTCCATGTGGGGTGATTGAGCGCCTCCGCAGGGGTGACGGCATCGAGGTCTGCCCTGTTTCGCCCGCGAAACGGCCCTCCGCTCGCGGTGAGCACAAGACGGCGCACCTCGCTGCGATCCCCCGCCCGCAGCGCCTGCGCGATCGCCGAATGCTCGCTATCGACCGGCACGATCTGCCCAGGAGCAGCGCGGTCGGTGACGAGCACCCCGCCAATGATCAGCGACTCCTTGTTTGCGAGCGCGAGCGTGGCCCCCGCGTCAAGCGTCGCAAGCGTCGGCTCGAGGCCAGCAGCCCCGGTGATGGCGTTCAGCACCACATCACACGAGACGTCGCGCACCAGCGCGGTCGCCTCAGTCGTGCCGAGCGCGGTGTGTTCCACGCCGAATTCGTGCGCTTGGTCGCGCAGGCGATCCGCGTTGCTGCCCGCAGCCAAACCAACCACGGCGAAGCGATCACGGTTCGATCGAATCACGTTAAGCGCCTGCTCGCCGATTGATCCGGTTGATCCGAGAATGATGACCTGTCTCATGTCATCATTCTGCCGTGAATAGCCGAACGCCGCGGCCTCCCGCATGATATATGCGAGATGGCCGCGGCGTTCGTGAAACTCTCCGTTGAGGGTGCCGTTCACACTAGCTGACGAGCGACACCAGTTCGAGCACGAAGGTGCGGGTCATACCGTCGTTGTAGCCGAGCTCTGGCGGCATCGTGACGAGGATCACCGAGCCAACCTTCTGTCCAATCATTGCTTGGGTGAATCCCTCGATGAGCGCGCCCTGAGCGGTGCTGAACTCAATGCCGGTTTCGCTCCAGTTACCGTCGAAGCGTTCGGCACCGTTCCAGTCGACGCCAACGTAGTTTGTCATGACCTTCTGATCGGCTTCGACGACCGGCCCATTGCCTTCGACGAGCACGTCAATTTCGAGCTCGGTCGGAGCCTCCATGCACTCAGGGATCGTGATGAGCGGCTCGGTGGCGCCGTCGCCGAGATCAACCTCGGGGTAGTTCATGTCACGCGGCAGGGTCGCTTCGCAGCCCTTGTCGACACCCAGCAGATCAAACACCAGCACCAAGCTCGACGACTGGTCGAGCGAGAAGCTCTCTGCGACTGCTGCGTCAAGAATGTCGGCTACCGGCGCAACCGCGGCAACCCGATCACCGATTGAAGAGCAAGCGAGCACGTCGAGCGCCCACGGCATCAGCATGTCGGTGCTGTTGACCACCTGCGCTTCTTCGCTCGACAGCAGGGTACCGTCTGCTCCACTGAAGATATTGAAGGTCGCGTCAACCACGTCGCCGTCGGCGAGCGCGTCGCCATCGCCCTCGATCAGCACTGAGCGCTGCAGCTCGGTGGCTGTAACAGGGGTCTCTGACGCGAGGGTGATTTCGCCACCGAACTCACCCTCGATCTTGAGCGCCTTGCTTGCGTCGCCCGCGGCCACACAGTCGGCACCCGCAGCGCCGCCATTCGTGTCAGAGCCGAGCGAGCAGCCGGTCATCGCAAGCGCTGCGGTCAGCGCGAGGGGCAGGGCAAGAACTAGGGCGCGAGTGCGTTTCACGGGATCCTCTTCGTGTCGTGGGGTGCACATTCGCGCACGAAACCTATTGTGCCGCACGCAGACTATGAATGGACTGAGTGCTGCCTGATTACAATACTTCGCATGGGGAACGCCGAAGTCATACAGCGCCCCAGTTTGGTGTTCACTTTCGGCCGTGGGGTGATTCGGCCGCTGCTCTGGCTGCGGTATCGACCGCGCATCAGTGGAACGGAACATGTGCCACAGACCGGCGCCGTGCTCTTCGTCAGCAACCATCTCGCCACGCTCGACACCGTGCTGATTCCCTCGTTTTCACCGCGAAAAGTGCAGTTTCTCATCAAAGCGTCGTTAACCGGTGGGCGCGTGCGCGCGTGGTTCTTTCACCAGATTGGCGCGGTCCCAGTGATTCGTGAGGCGAGCGCAGCCTCTCAGGCAGCACTCGCTGTCGGGCAGCGACTGCTTGAGGCGGGCCAGGTGTTCGCGGTGTTCCCCGAGGGCAGCCGCTCACGCGATGGACGCCTCTATCGCGGGCGCGGCGGGGCCGCGTTCATGGCACTCAGCACCGGCGCGACCGTGATTCCCATTGGCCTCATTGGCACCGACCGACGCCCTGACCCGATGACCGGCCGCGCGCCGCGCGTGGAGCTGAGGTTCGGCCCACCCGTAGACCTCTCGGGGCTTGCACACCTGCCAGGCGGAAGGGCGCGCCACGAAGCAAGCGACCGCATCATGGCTGCGATCCAGGATCTCACCGGCCAAGAACTTGCAGCAACCTATGCCCAGGGTGGCCGCGGCGCCTAGCTGCAGCGGGTGACCGAACCAGAACTTACCGACTCTGCGAGGTAAAGCGACCCGCAGCAAGAATCGCCCGACCCGCCTGCACGGCGAGCACCAACAGCAGCACCATCGTCACGACGTCGCACACGATGTAGACGTAGTGCCACGGCGACTGGCCGGGGTCGGCCCCCGCAAGCACCAGGTCGGTGCGCGCATTCAGTGGTGGTCGCACGACCGCAAGTTTGAAGACAAACACGAGCAGAAGCGCCGCCCAGATCATCATCCGGTGCTTTGCGACTCTCGCCTGCGCAGGGAAGAACACCAGCACCGTGTAGACCAGCAGCAGTGTCGCCTCTGCCACATTCAACGCCGCAAACACGAGACGCCCGATACCGAGGCCCAGGGGAATGGTGATGCCGGGCGCCTGAAACTTCAGCGGCGCCTCAATGAAGCTGATCGCGGCGACCAAACCAAACCAGACAATCGGCAGACCGAACCGCCACAGTTCGACCTTCAGCGCACCGAGCGCTGCTGGCGCCGTGGATGGTGCCGGAGTGTGCGAAGCACTCATGATTGAGCTCTTCCCTTCTCTTTCGCCGCGAGCGCCGCCGCATACAGCTCGCGTGCAGAGTGTCCAGTTGCCTCAGCGACGGCTCGAGACACATCTTTCAAGCGCTCCCCCGCAGCGACCCGCTGCTGCACTTCGGTGAGCGCCGCAGCCGCAGACACCTGTGATTCAGGAGCGCCCGCGACCACCACCACGATCTCGCCACGCACCCCGCCCGCAGCCCACGCTGCAAGCTCGGCGAGCGGTCCCCGCTTCACCTCTTCGTGGAGTTTGGTGAGTTCGCGGCAGACCGCGGCTGGCCGGTCAGCGCCAAACGCTTCGGCGAGCGCCGCAAGCGATTCTGCGATGCGTGAAGGCGCTTCAAAAAACACGAGGGTGCGCGGCTCGGTTGCGAGCGCGCGCAGGGCGCGAGCGCGCTCCCCTGCCTTTCTCGGCAGAAACCCCTCGAAGGCAAAGCGGTCAGTTGGAAGCCCCGAGATGGCGAGCGCCGTAATGACCGCGCTCGGTCCGGGGATCACGCTGACGGGCACGCCTCGTTCTGCCGCAAGCTGCACGACTCGAAACCCGGGGTCTGACACCGTTGGCATGCCGGCATCGCTCACCAGCAGCACCTCTTCGGACGTGGCTCGATCGACAAGCTCAGCCGCACGATCACGCTCATTATGGTCGTGTAGCGCCACCATCTCTGGTCGCGCGTCAATCTCGAGCAGACGCAGCAACGAGGCAGTCGTGCGCGTGTCTTCCGCCGCGATGACATCTGCCGACGCAAGCGCTTCTCGAAGCCTCGTCGAAGCATCCCCGAGATTGCCAATGGGGGTCGCGGCGAGCCAGAGCATGCCTCCATGCTACGCCTCTAGCAGACCGGTGCGGGCGACCTCTGCGACGCAAACCGTCAGCTGCGCCTGCCAGAATAGAGGGCATGACGGAACAGCAGCAGCCCGGGTCACCACCTTCTGAGCAGGGCGCGCAACCCCCTCAGCCGGAGCACGCACCAGCGCCGATCGATGTCCCCGCAGCGGCACCGCACGCGCCCCAGGTTCAGCAGGCACCAGTGCCACAGCCCGACCCGGCGGTCGCAGCACAGACTGGCACACCTGAGCGCGAGTGGATCCCGGTGCCACCCCCGCATCCCTATGGAGCAGCTCAGGCTGCCGGTGCCGGCCGGGCATCCGGCAAGGGGCTCGCGATCGCCGCGATGACGGTGGGTCTTGTGGCACTGCTCACCGCTGTCGTGGCTGCACTGTACCTGCCGCTGTTTGCGATCCTGGCGACGGTGCTTGGTG
>JAAZFP010000118.1 GCA_012511645.1 Microbacteriaceae bacterium | reverse complement strand
GCGCGAGATAGAGCAGGTCGAGCTCTCCTGCGAGATAGGCACGCGATACAGCGTCACGCTGCTCGCTCGTCATTGCCGAGTTCAACGAGCCAGCTCGCACCCCTGCCAGCTGCAGCGCCGAGACCTGATCGTGCATCAGCGCGACAAGCGGCGAAAGCACCACGGCAGTGCCGGTGCGACACAGGGCTGGCACCTGGTAACACAGCGACTTGCCGCCACCGGTCGGCATCAGCACCACGGCGTCGCCACCGTCAGTCACCTGCTGCACGATGGCTGCTTGGTCGCCTCGAAACGAGTCGAAGCCAAACACCTCGCGCAGCACCTGCTGCGGCTCGGCGATGGCGGTCATGCTACTCCTTCGGAGTGTTCCCCGAAGGGCCGGCATCGTCCGCACCGTCGGCGTCGCCTCGCTCGTGTGCCGTCGCAGCATCGCGCTCCGCAATCTCCGCCGCGAGCTCGTCGTGAATCTCGGCACGGTACTTTGCGCGGCGCAGCCGGCGAATCAAGTCGTACCCGAGCAGGATCACCGCAACGGCGAGCGCCGCAACCACCCAAAAGCTATCGGCAAAGGCCGGGCCAAGTGCGCTTTCGGTCACTTCCTCATTCGCGGCGAACACCACGTGTGGCAGCGTCATCAGTGTCATGCGCTCTGCTCCTCAATTCCTTCAAACAGGTCAGACTCGAACTCATTGGTGACCACCCGCGACGCTGCGAGTCGATAATCTTCAAATGGCCATGCCTCACGCTGCAACTCATTGGGCCAGAAGAAGAATGAGCTGTCGGGTGCCACCTGACTCGCGTGTGCGCGCAGCGCATCATCGCGGCGCTCGAAAAACTTGCCCACTTCAACCCTCGCCGTGACGTCGTTGGGGCGCCGCGCAAAGCGTTCAATCATCGCCGCGAACTGAGCCACCAGTGGTGATCCTGGATCACGCTCCTGCAGCACTGCGTACACACGATTGACCCGCTCCGTGTTGAAGATCGACTCGTAGTAGAGCTTCGTGATCTCCCAGGGCTCCCCCGCTTCTGGATACGCTTCTGGATCGCCCGCAACATCCCACGCGATCTTCGAGATCTCATGGCAGCGAATGTGGTCGGGGTGAGGATAGCCGCCCTGCTCGTTGTAGGTGATCATGACGTGCGGCTTGAACTCACGCACCAGACGCACCAGTACTTCAGCCGAAACCTCAGCCGACACATCAGCAAAACTCATCGACGGCACCGGATCACCAGTCGGCGGCAACCCAGAGTCTTGATACCCGAGCCACCGGTGCTCAAACCCAATGATGTCTCGCGCCGAGTGCATCTCATCACGTCGCAGCGCCGCAATATCGCGGCGGCTCTTTGGGTTGCGCGCCACCAACTCGTTCAGCACACCACCGCGCTCGCCGCCGGTGCAGGTGACGATCATCACCCGGGCACCCTGCTCAAGGTAGTGGGCATAGGTCGCAGCACCCTTGCTCGACTCGTCGTCGGGGTGCGCGTGCACAGCCATGAGCCGTAGTGACATCGATGACCTCTCAAGTGACTCCCGGACAGAGCCGGTACGCTAGCAACCGCAGTTCAGTCTAGTCAGCACGAGCCGATGATCGACTGAGCGTGTGGAGAACCCGCTGGGTTGATCGAGGTCTGAGCGAAAAGGGTGGCCGTGGGCGAAGCCGAACACACCGAAGCCGCGTCATCAGTCGCAGCGTCGGAATCGACGCTCGATGACCGCTACGGCCGCGGACGCGCGCGCCGCGTCGACTCGCGGGTCGGCTGGATCGTTGCGGGTGCAGCCGCAGCACTCGGACTCGTCGTGTTGCTCTTTGGCGGCTGGTACCAGGGCAGCGATCTTGAATACAAGGATCTCTCATACTCAGTGGTCGACGAACGAACCGTCACCATCGAAGCGCAGGTCACCGCGCCCGCCGATGAAACCACTCGCTGCATCGCCGAAGCTCTCAGCGAATCGTATGCAACGGTCGGGTGGAAGGTGATCGATCTCGAACCTGGCGACAGTCGCGTGCGCCGGTTTACGACCGCGCTCGTCACGACCGCTCCGGCCACCACTGCGACACTGCGCGAGTGTTGGATCGAGCAGCCCGAGGGCTAGCATTCCGCCTGACTGACATCTGGCACCGCGCTCAGGCTGCGGCTTCGACTGCTACACTCTTGCCCAAGCCCCGGCACACCCGGGGCTTGCGATTTCTCAGGAGGTTTCGAGATGGCAGAGCAGAAAACCTGGCTCACCCAGGCAGCTTACGACCGGTTGAAGGCCGAGCTTGACGAGCTCTCAGGCCCCGGCCGTCGAGAGATCACCGCTCGAATCGAAGCCGCTCGCGAAGAGGGCGACCTCAAAGAGAACGGTGGCTACCACGCCGCAAAAGACGAGCAGGGCAAGATGGAAGCCCGCATTCGCGACATTGAAGAGCTGCTCAAGCACTCAGAGGTCGGCGAGGCCCCCGAAGCACATGGCGTGGTCGTCATCGGCACCGTCGTGACGGCAGAGATCTGGGGCGATGAAGAGCGTTTTCTGCTCGGCAGCCGCGAAATGGCCGACGGCTCCGACCTTGACGTCTACAGCCCCGAGCGCCCGCTGGGCGCCGCGATCCTCGGCCTGCACACCGGCGAGTCAGCGAGCTACATCGCGCCCAACGGCAACACCATCGATGTGAAGGTGCTCGCCGTCGAAACCTACGAGGGCTAACGGTCAGCCACGAGAGCTGCCCGCAGCCTCAGTCGGTGAGCGACTCTCGTCAGTAGCGCTCACCGATGCGCACCACATACCCCGCGTCTCGCAGCGCCTGCACTACCTCTTCACCGTGTTCGATGCCACGGGTTTCAATGTGCAACTCAAGCTCGACATCACTGATGGGCAGTTCGGTCGCATGACGCGTGTGCAGCACCTCGACAACGTTCGCATTTTGCTGCGCCACGATCGACGCGGTGCGCACCAGCTGCCCCGGCTTGTCCGGCAGCGAGATGCGCAGCTTCAAGTAGCGCGACGACGCAGCGAGACCGTGGCCGATGACGCGCTGGAGCAACAGCGGGTCAATGTTGCCGCCCGAAAGAATCGTCGCAGTGGGGCCCGATGGCACAAATTTCTTCGAGAGGATCGCGGCCACACCAGCGGCACCAGCGGGCTCGACGACCAGCTTCGTGCGCTCGAGCAGCATGACGATCGCTGCGGCGATTTCATCGTCGCTGACGGTCACAATCTCGTCTACGTAGCGTTGCACGAACTGGAAGGTCAGCTCACCGGGGCGAGCGACGGCGATGCCGTCGGCAATCGTCGGTCGGGTATCAATCGTGACCGGCTCACCGGCGTCGAGTGATGGCTGAAACGCCGCCGTGTTCTCGGCCTGCACTCCAATGATGCGAATCTCGCGCCCCTCGGCCTCAGCGCGCAGCTTTGCCGCTGCAGCAACGCCCGAGATCAGCCCACCGCCGCCAATGGCGACGACCAGCGTCTCAATCTCGGGAGCGGCATCGAGCATCTCGAGCGCGACAGTTCCCTGCCCTTCGATGATCGCAAGGTTGTCAAATGGTGCGATGAACACCGCGCCGGCTTCGGCTACGAACTGCCGAGCAGCGGCCTGCGTCTCTTCAAACGAATCGCCCACCAGGCGAACGTCCGCGCCGTAGTTGCGTGTGGCCTGCAGTTTTGGCAGCGCAACCCCAAGCGGCATGAAGATCGTTGCTGTGATGCCGAGCTCGCGAGCGGCGAACGCCACCCCCTGAGCGTGATTGCCGGCTGAGGCCGCAACGACCCCTCGGGCTCGCTCTTCGTCGCTCATTTGCAGGAGTCGGTTGTAGGCGCCCCGAAGTTTGTACGCGCCCGTGCGCTGCAGGTTTTCACACTTCAGGTACACCGCCGGTGCACCGATCACCTCGGCGAGATATCTCGACGTTTCGAGGGGTGTACGCCGCGTCACACGGTGCACCGTTTCACGAGCCGCCTCAAAATCCGCGAGGGTCAGAGCATCAACCGGGGTGTCAGTGCCAGTGTGCTCAGTCATTCGTTGCCCTTCGGTGGAGTCCGTCGCAGGATGCTTTTTGCTCTGCGTTTCGCTTCTCGGTGTGTTCTGTCCGCGTGGTGATATTCGGCCACCGGGTCTCGGTTCGGGTCCCATCGCCGCTCGACGAGGGTGTTCACAATAGAACTCGCGGCCGCGGTGAGCGGCACGGCAAACAGGGCACCGGGGATACCGGCGATCAGCGCGCCCGTCGAGACCGCAAGCACCACGCCCAGTGGGTGCACCTTCACCGCGGTGCCCATCACCAGCGGCTGCAGCACGTGACCTTCGATTTGGTTCACGAGAATCACCACGCCAAGCATGATGAGCGCGTTAATCGGGCCGTTGTAGACCAACGCGATAAACACCGCGAGGGCTCCGGTAGAGATTGCACCCAAGAAGGGGATGAACGAACCCATGAACACCAAAATGGCGATGGGAATGGGCAACGGAACCCCGAGAATCACCGCACCCAAGCCGATACCAACCGCATCGATGAAGGCGACGAGCACCTGCACACGCACATATTGCCCAACGGAATTCCAGCCGTTCATACCGGAGGCGTAAGCCGGAGCGTGTGCGCGCTGCGGGAAGAAACCGAGCAGCCAGAACCAGATGCGCTTGCCATCGATCAGAAAGAAGATCAGCGAGAACATGGTGAGCAACGCTCCCGCAACAACCTGCCCGAAGGTGGTGGTGACGGCGAGGGCACCGCTCCAGATCTGCCCCTGATGGTCGTCAATCGTCTTCACGACCTGGTTCATGAATGCATCGACCTGCTCGGCACTGAGCCCAAACGGCGCCGATTCGATCCAGGTCAAGAAATCGCGCCACGCCTGCTCCGTGCGCCTGGCCACGTCACCAAAACCCGACCTGAGCTGGCTCACGATGAGCCAGATGAGACCCGCTACCGCAACCACAAAGGTCACCAGCGCGGTGAGTACCCCAAGCCACCGCGGCCAGCTGCGACGCTCGAACGCGTGCACAATCGGGTACAGCAGCGCAGAAAGCAGCAGTGCAACGATCACGGGGATCACAATGATGCGCACCTGCACCACGAGCCACACCAGCAGCGCGGCGGCAATGCCGATGACAATCAACCGCCACGACCAGGCGGCCGCGATGCGCATGCCGAGTGGAAGCGCAACTGCGGCATTGGTGACCGATTCAGCCTCAGGCGTGCCAGAGGTCTGCTGTGCGTTATCGCCGCCGCGCGTTGCCTCGTCCACGCGTTCATCTTAGTCAACTGGGGGCTACGATCGTTGCATGGCTTCACCCGACTCGCTGAGCATTGCGCAAGCCCGACGGGTGGCGCTTGCAGCTCAGGGCTTTTCAAATCGCGCGAGACGATTCACACGCGCACCGTTTGATGCAGCGCTTGACCGCCTGCATGTGCTGCAAATTGATTCGGTGAATGTCTTCGCCCGGTCACACTATCTGCCCGTATTTTCGCGTCACGGCGCGTATGAGACCGCGCAGCTCGACGGAGCGCTTTGGACGAGCGGCGCATTCACCGAGTACTGGGCACACGAGGCCGCATTCATTCGGCTCGAGGATCGCCCACTCTTTGCCTGGCGAATGGCTGATTTCGAAGCTCGATACGCGGAGCGGGCGGAGGGGCTTGCCGACGAGCTCCGACAGGTGCGCGAGATGCTCGCCGATGGCGCGCCACGACGGGTGCGCGAACTCGAAACGCAGCAGCGCGAGCGGCGCGGCCCCTGGTGGGACTGGAGCGACACGAAACGCGCAGTGGAACTGCTGTTCGCCACCGGAGAGGTCGTGTCGGTCGGCCGCGAGCAGTTCGAACGCCGATACGCACTCGCCGAGCATGCGATCCCGGAGGTGGCCGGCGTGCGAATGCCCCGTGCCGAGGCTCAGCGTGCACTCATCGAGCGCGCGTCTGCCTCACTGGGAGTGGCAACGCTCGCTGACCTCGCGGACTACCACCGGATGAGTGCCCGTGAGGCCGCCGCCGCCATTCGCGACGGTGAAGATGAGGGGGTGCTCATACCCGTGCAGGTCGAGGGGTGGACGAACTCCCGAGGCACACCGGTGGCAGCGTGGCTCCATCGTGACGCCCAGGTTCCTTCGCGACTTGCGCCCAATGCACTGCTCACCCCGTTCGACCCGGTGGTGTGGTTTCGACCGCGCGCTGAGCGGCTCTTCGACTTTCACTACCGCATCGAGATTTACACGCCGAAAGAGAAGCGTCAGTATGGCTACTACTGCCTGCCACTGCTGATACAGGGTCGCCTCGTCGGCCGTCTTGATCTGAAGGCTGATCGACGGGCGCAAGCGCTGCTCGTGCAGGCTGCGTGGCAGGAGGCGGCCGCTCCCCCGCACACCGCAGAAGCTGCGGTAGCGCTGCTGCGCGAGGCCGCGGTATGGCAGGGGCTCGATGAGGTGCGTGCTGCGCCGGTCGGAAACCTGCCGCTCCCCGAGCGGTTTGCCGCTTAAAGCAGTTTGAACAGCACTTTGCGAATCAGTGTCTCTTTCGCCGCGGTGAACGGCGGCATGATGGTTGCGGCGAGCGTCGCAGGCTGCAGTGGTTTCGAGAGCACTGCCTTCTCATGGCTGAACGTCAAGAACGAGCGTTCACCGTGGTAGGAGCCCTGCCCGCTCGCACCGACCCCACCAAACGGCAGATCCGGCACCGAGAGGTGCAGCACCGGCGCGTCAAACACCAACCCACCGGAGCTCGTTTCCAGCTCCCACCTGCGACGGGTCTCGGCGGTGCCGCTGAACACATACGCGGCCAGGGGCTTATCCCGTCCGTTCACAAACGACAGCGCGTCATCAAGGTCGTCGACCTCAACCAGCGGCAGGAGCGGGCCAAAGATCTCGGACTGCATGACGTCGGCATCACGGGACACGCCCGCGAGCACCGTCGGTTCAATGAACCGATCAGATGCGTCGTGAGCGCCACCTGACACGATCTCGCCGTCACCCAGATAT
>JAAZFP010000117.1 GCA_012511645.1 Microbacteriaceae bacterium | reverse complement strand
GCAACGGTGCGGTGACGCTGAAGCGCGATGCGCTCGCGACCCGTGCCTACCGCCGCCAGCACGTCGAGGCGTTCGACGCGACCGAACTGCTGCTGCGCTTGCGCACCCACTTGGTGTCGGCGATGTACGGCGTCGAAACCGCCGAGGGTGAGTTTCTCTACACTGACAAGATTCCGTCGGGCACACTGCCGAGGCGTCAGCGTCAGGTCACGTTCGATGATCTGCTTGGTGTGCAGACCAGCCGCGTGCTCGTCGTGTCACCAGATCACGCGCTGCAAGATTTCTTGAAGATCTCAGAAACGCTCGGCCTCAACCGGGTGTCCTACGCGGTGGGGCTCACCACCTGGTTCGACATCGCACCCGAGGGTGTCACGAAGGCGAGCGCGCTCGAGGTCTTGCGTGAGCGTCTCGGCATTGACCGCACGCGGGTGTTTGCCGCGGGTGACGCCGACAACGACCTGCAGATGTTGCACTGGGCGAAGCGACAGGGTGACGCGGTTGCCATGGGCCAGGCTGAGCCGCATGTGCAGCAGGCCGCTGGTCGGGTCACGGGCACCGTCTTCGAGAACGGGTTGCTCACCGCGCTGCGCGAGCGCTTCCCCGAGGTGCTCGGCAACGAGGGCTTTTCGCGACTCTAGCGAGCCGCGCTGAGATGTTCAGTTCGTCGTAGCTCGAAGAATCAAGTATGCTTTTTCGCGGAGGGTTGTCCGAGCGGCCGAAGGAACTTGTCTTGAAAACAAGCAGGCGAAAGCCTCAAGGGTTCAAATCCCTTACCCTCCGCCACTAGCAAAATGCCTGGTCAGATGAGATTCTGGTCAGGCATTTTGCATCGCGTGAAAATGTCAACCGATGCGTCTCGCCTCCGCGCGAGATTCCAGTAGCCGCTGCGTCAGTTCAGCGGTTTCACGGGGTGGGCTCAGGGGAATCGCAGCGTGGGATACTAGGTTTTCTGATGGTGCGCATTCACAGGCGTGCCGACAGCGTGCCGTGAAGGCACCACCACACCACACCTAATTGAGGATCCCGTCATGGCACAACCGAAGCGAGCAGAGCGCATCAGCGTTTCCGCTGCGCGTCATGGTCGGCTGAAGCGCTCAGCTACCTGGGCGAACGTTGCCAAGGTGTTGTTGACCACCGCGCTCGTGTTTGCCATCAGTGGCGTTTCCGTCGCCGCCTATGCAATCTGGGGCGTGGTGAGCGAGGCCAACACGATTGACCTCACCCCGGTCAGTGACGAGCCGATGGCCAACGCGGTGGGCGCGGGCAAGCAGTCGCTTGACGGTGAACTCACGATTCTGCTCGTCGGTTCAGACAGCCGGCAGGGCCAGACGCTCGACGACGGTGAAGAGGGTGAGCTCAATGACGTGAACCTGCTGTTGCACGTTCCCGCAGACCACCAGAGCGCGACCATTATCAGTTTTCCCCGTGACCTCATGGTGCCGATCCCCAGCTGCCCGGGTCCAAACGGTGAGCCCAACTATTACTCGTCGATGAGTGAGCAGCAGCTGAACTCGTCAATGATGTACGGTGGGCTTCCCTGCGTAGCCGAGACCATTTCGGCGCTCTCAGGCATCGATATTCCCTATGCTGCGATGGTCACCTTTGACGGCGTGATTAACATCACGAACGCCATTGGCGGCGTCGAGGTGTGTCTCTCGCAGCCGCTGGTTGACTCGAATGTGGGACTGGACCTTCCCGCGGGCAATGTCTCGCTGCAGGGCTACGATGCCTTGCAGTTCTTGCGCACCCGATACGGCGTTGGCGATGGCAGTGATGTGAGCCGTATCAGCAACCAGCAGGTCTACATGTCATCGCTGCTGCGTCAACTGCGCAGCGCAGAGACGCTCACGAACCCGGTGAAGGTCTACAGCCTCGCAAAGGCGGGCTTTGAGAGCTTGACCCTGTCGAGCAGCATGGCTTCGATTGAGTTCATGCAGGCTCTTGCCGGCACGGTCGTAGATATCGACTTGGATCGCGTGAACTTCGTGCAGTATCCGAGCAGCACGCACCCATATGAAGCGGGAAGACTCACCCCCAACCGGTTTGCGGGAAGTCAGCTGATGGATGTGGTGCTGAGCGGTGAGCCCTTCGAGATTGCTGGCACAGGCACTGGTGCGGTTGTTGCAGAGACGCCCGAGCCAGAGGTGCCCGTCGAGGGGGAGACGGCACCAGAGGGTGAAGCAACTCCCGCCGAGCCTGCCGCGCCCGAGGTCGTGGTCTTGCCAGAGAGCATCACCGGTCAGAGCGCGAGCGATGTGACGTGTTCTGCGGGCCGAACCCGCTGGTAAGTCGAACCTGTCGGGAGTTCGATTTCCACCACTCTCGCGTGTGCCCTAAGATGGTCTACGGAGCCGTGCCGGAGCGGCCGAACGGACATCACTGCTAATGATGGGTCTGGGTTATACCGGACCGCGGGTTCAAATCCCGCCGGCTCCGCCAAAATGCACACCCCCGAACTTCGTTGAACATCAACGTGAGTTCGGGGGTCTGCTGTTTCACCGAGTGGTGCCTCGCACGGGCGGTGCGTGACCGATCGATCGGTCGGGCTGCTACGATCGTGTTCACACGTGACGACGACGTTGCGTGCGAACACGAAAGGTGGGCGATGCGCACAGAGGCTGCTCTAGCACGTCACGGTCAGGCAGAGCTCGCGCTCGAAGTGGTCGAGATCGATGAGCCTGGACCCGGTGAGATTCTCGTTGAGATGGTCGCGGTGGGGCTTTGCCACACCGATGAGGCGATGCGTCACACCTGGCCAGAGCAACGCACGCCGATGGTGTTTGGCCACGAGGGGGTGGGTCGTGTGCTGCGCGTGGGTGAGGGGGTCGACCACTTGGTGCCTGGCGACGAGGTCGTGCTGAGCTTTCCCTCGTGTGGTCGCTGCGGGCAGTGCCTGGCAGGCGCGCCCGCATATTGTCGGGAGCTGCCAAAGCTCGGCGCTTCGGGCCTGCGCGCCTCAGGGCAGTCCGGACTTCGTCTTGCCGCAACTGGCGAGACCGTCTACGGCGGGTTCTTTGGGCAGTCGTCATTCGCGCGCCACGCACTTGCCTACGCGCGAAGTGCGATCCTTGTGCCACAGGGCATCGACCTGAGCGCGATCACTGCGCTGGGATGCAGCGCGATCACCGGAGCGGGTGCGGTGATCAACATCATGCGCCCAACCCCTGCCGACAGTGTGGTGGTGTTTGGAGCCGGAGCGGTTGGGCTGGCAGCAGTGATGGCAGCGGTGGCACTTGGGGTGCATCAGGCGGGTTTCCGCTTGATCGCCTGGTTGGTCGCTT
>JAAZFP010000116.1 GCA_012511645.1 Microbacteriaceae bacterium | reverse complement strand
CGCGGGCATCGGCACGCAGTCATTCTTGCGACCGCAATTGATCGCGGTGCAAGACACCGAGCTGCGACAAATGCTCGAAAACCCGAAGGCTGTGCTGGTGCCCGGCGCCGACACGAGCGCGCTGCAGTGCGTCGATGTCACTGAGGCGAGCCCGCGCTTTTACGTCGCCATTCTGAATGGCGAAGGATCGGTGCTCTGCGACAACCTGGGTGCGCGCGGCAAGCCACTGACCCTGCATACCCCCACGATTCTTCCGAGCGCCGCGCAGCAGAACATCGGCGTGACGTTTTCCATTGCTGCAGATGAGGGCCCAGAGTGGCGTGCCGTGGTGATGCCGATCTCATCGAACCAGGGCAACCAGCCCGCGGGCACGCTGTTGATCGCGTCGTCCACCGCGTCGGTCAACCAGACCATGGCTCGCTTTGCGCTGGTGTTTTCTGGGTTCGGCATCGCCGTGCTGTTGCTGGGCGCTGCCCTCACCCGCATCCTCGTCACCAACACGTTCGCACCGCTCGCCGAAGTCGAGCAAACCGCGCTCGAGATATCAAAGGGCGATTTTTCGAAGCGCATCATGGTCTCGAGCCCGCACACCGAGGTCGGGCACCTCGGGCAGTCGTTGAACGTGATGCTCGATCACATCGACACCTCGTTTGAAGAGCGCGTGCACACCATTGAGCAAATGCGTCGCTTCATCAGTGATGCTGGCCACGAGCTGCGCACCCCGCTGGTGTCAGTGCGCGGCTACGCCGAGATGTATCGCCACGGGTGGTTGACCGAAAGCGAACAGCTTGACCAGGCGATGGAACGCATCGAAAAAGAGGCGATTCGCATGGGTGTGCTCGTCGATGATCTGCTTGCCCTGGCGCGCCTCGATGAGCGCCGTCCCCTCGAACGCACGCCGCTGCACCTCAATGCCCTTGCCTCTGATGCGGCGCTTGGCACCCACGCGCAGGCCCCAGACCGCGAGGTCACCGTCACGACAGACGACGCTGAGCCCGTGGTCACTGGCGATGAGAACAAGGTGCGGCAGGTCATGACGAATCTCATCGGCAACGCGCTCCGCTACAGCCCCGATGGCTCACCGATCGAGATTCGGGTGGCCTCTGACGCTGAGTCCGGCACCGCGTCCTTCGAGATCATTGACCACGGCGAAGGCATCCCTGAGCAGGTACGCACGAAGATCTTCGACCGCTTCTGGCGGGCAGATACCTCGCGCAACCGGGAGACGGGGGGCTCGGGTCTGGGGCTCTCGATCGTTCATTCGATTGTGGCTGCCCACGGTGGCACGGTCAGCGCCCACGAAACCCCGGGCGGCGGAGCAACCTTCCGCGTCATGCTTCCCGTGCGTTCCGCGTAGCTACCCCCACCACCACGAAAGCAGAAACGACTGAGGCCGCACCCCGAAGGATGCGGCCTCAGTCGTTATGCCGGTTGGCAGTAACTTCAGAAAGTCAGTGACTCCTTAGAAGTCCATGCCGCCGCTCGGGTCACCCATCGGTGCCGCT
>JAAZFP010000115.1 GCA_012511645.1 Microbacteriaceae bacterium | reverse complement strand
CGTGAGCGCACCGTCGTCGGCGTGCACATTGCCCGCAACGCCTTCATCCCGGTGCTCACGATCATCGGCATCCAGATGGCGACCATGCTCGGCGGCGTGCTCGTCGTTGAGGTGGTCTTCGCCTGGCCTGGGCTCGGGCGCATGGTGTTAGACTCCGTCGCCGCGCGCGACTACCCGGTCGTGCAGGGCGCGGTGCTGCTGATCGCCCTCATTTTTTTGATCGTGAACTTCATTGTCGACCTGCTCTACGCACTTATTGACCCGAGGATCAGGCTGTCATGACCGTTCCACCCACAGTTGTCAGCGCCGTGCAGCGCGCGAAACCCACGCGCGGCTCGGCCGTCATGCTCTTCTTGAAAAACCCGATCAGCCTTGTCGGCACCATCGTGCTCGTCATCATGGCGGTCGCCGCCATCGCGGGCCCCTGGATCGTGCCGTTCGGCACCAACGCCACCGACGTGTCGAACGCGTTGCAACCACCCAACGGGGTGCACTGGTTTGGCACCGACGATCTCGGCCGCGATGTATTCTCGCGGGTGGTGATGTCGGCTCAGGTCTCGCTGCGCGGCGCCCTGGTGAGCGTCGCGATCGCGCTGGTTGCCGGCGTGCTGCTCGGCATCATCTCGGGGTATGCCGGTGGGCCGGTCGATAGCACCCTGATGCGGGTTGTCGACGTGATGTTTGCCTTCCCGATGCTGATCCTCGCGCTCGCCATCGTTGCAGTGCTCGGCCCCGGCGCGAACACCGCGATGATCGCGATCGGTGTCGTCTACATTCCCATCTTCGCCCGCATCGCCCGGGCCAGCACGCTCAGTGTGCGCACCGAACCCTATGTGCAGGCATCGCTCACGATGGGCACGGGGCACGTGCGCATTCTCGCGAAACACATCCTGCCGAACATTTCGGGGCCGATCATTGTGCAAACCTCGCTCTCGCTCGCGTTCGCGATTCTCTCTGAGGCGGCGCTGTCGTTTCTGGGGCTCGGGGTGCAGCCACCACAACCGTCGTGGGGGCGCATGCTGTTTGAGGCGCAGGCCTTCATGGGCAGCGCCTGGTGGCTGAGCGTGTTCCCTGGCGCGGCGATCTTTGTGACCGTGCTCGCCTTCAACCTCGTGGGTGATGGCCTGCGCGACATTCTTGACCCGCAGCGACGCAGTGTCATTGAGCAAAGGAGTGCCCGCTGATGCCGCAATCGCAGCAACCTGTCTTTTCGGTGCAAGACCTTCGGGTCACCATCGGTGCAAAAGAGATTGTGCACGGCGTCTCATTCGACGTGTTTCGCGGTCACACCGTGGGAATCGTCGGGGAGTCTGGCTCGGGCAAGTCGGTCAGCGTGTTGAGCGCGACGCGGCTGCTCGACCTGCCGCACCAGCGGGTCACGGGTTCGGTGCACCTGTCGGGCAACGACTTGCTGACTGCGTCGAAACACGAACTGCGCCGCGTGCACGGACGCCGCGTCGGCTTCGTCTTTCAAGACCCGAGCACCTCGCTGAACCCTTTGCTCACTCTGGAACGGCAGCTCACCGAAGGCCCCAAACAACACCTGAAGCTCAGTCATGCGGCGGCGAGGGAACGGGCGATCGAACTGCTTGAGGCGGTTGGGCTGCCTGATCCGGAGCGCAGGCTCAGCTCATACCCGCACCAGCTCTCGGGCGGTCAGCGCCAGCGCGTCATGATTGCCGTTGCCCTCGCTTGCGACCCCGACGTGCTCATCGCCGACGAGCCGACCACTGCGCTTGACGTCACCACGCAAGCCCAGATCGTCGAGCTCGTGCAGCGGCTGCAGGCCGAGCGCGGCATGGGGGTCGTGTGGATCAGTCACGACCTCGGGCTCATCGGCCAGGTCGCCGACGACGTGACCGTGCTGCTCTCGGGTGAAGCGGTGGAGCAGAAGCCCGTCGTCGAGATTTTCGACGCACCAGAGCACGCCTATACCAAACGGCTCTTGGCCTCTCGTCCGTCACTCGAACGGCCTGGGCCCGACCCCGCGCCGGTCAGCGACGAGCCGCTGCTCACCGTGAACGATCTCTCCGTGTCGTTTCAGGTGCCGACGCCAACCGGGCCGAGCTGGGTGCACGCCGTCACCGACGTGAGCTTCGACATGTACCGAGGCGAGACGCTCGGGCTTGTGGGTGAGTCTGGCTCCGGCAAGTCAACCATCGCAGGGGCACTCACCGGGCAGGTGAAACCGCAGCAGGGTGAGCTGTGCCTTGGTGGCGAAGATTTGCTGGCGGCTCGCGGTGCGACACGCAAGGCGCTGCGCCGCAAGCTTGCCATGGTGTTTCAAGATCCGTTCTCGGCGCTCAACCCCCGCATGCGGGTGCGTGACGCGATCGCCGAGCCCATCATCGTGCACCGGCTCGCATCTTCGGCTCGCGAGCGAGACCAGCGAGTGATCGAGCTGCTCGAACAGGTGAACGTCACCGCGGAGTTCGCCGATCGCTACCCGCACGAAATGTCGGGAGGGCAGCGGCAGCGCGTGTGCATCGCGAGGGCCCTGGCGTGTGAACCCGAGGTGCTGATCCTCGATGAGTCAACCGCATCGCTCGATGTGTCGATTCAGGCCGAGGTGATGACGCTGCTCAAGCGACTGCAGATTGAGCTGGGGCTCACCTACCTCTTCATCGCGCATGACCTCGCAGTGGTGCACGAAATGAGCCACCGGGTCATGGTCATGAAGTCGGGTGAGATCGTTGAATCTGGTGACAGCCGAGACCTCTACCAAGACCCGAAACAGGCCTACACCAAGTCATTGCTCGACGCGATTCCGCCCGAAAAGCCGGTTGCCGCACGAGCCGCGATCCATTGACTCGGTGCCCGCTCCCTGCAAAGCTGAGGACAAGCAGGAGGTTCAGGCATGCGAGAGTACACCGTGATCAGCATCGCGATTCAGCGTCGACGCGAGGGGTTGTCACTCGAGCGTGACTACCGAGAGGTGATTCGCGAGCGCGCCAGCGCTGGGTGGGAGTT
>JAAZFP010000009.1 GCA_012511645.1 Microbacteriaceae bacterium | reverse complement strand
GCGCATGTATGGTGACTGGACCTCTGACCGGTTGCGGGGCTGGAAAGACGCGACAAATGAGCATTCGATTTAGCCGATTCAACAGTTCGCATACACAACCGGCACGAATTCCACTGAACCCATTCGTGATGATCAGGCGTTCGCCGCACTGGCCGCAGTAGACCGTGCCCTTCAGGTAGTGGTCATGCACCTGGGTGGCGTCGGCAGACCCTCTGCACCTCGCAGGCCGCAGCTTCCCGCTCGCCGCTCCCGTCCGCGAACGCCTCGCCAGGTGACTCGACTACCGCCAGGCGAGGTGGCCGAAGTCGCAGAACCCGCACCTGATCATCCACCAGCGATCCGCGCCCAGGCTGATGGCCGCCAGTCGGACCTATCCCTGGCAGCAGGCCGGTATCCGCCCGCAAGCTCTCCGCGAAGATCACATCCTCGCCGAAACTCACGCCACCCGCGGCGATGCGAGACGGATCAGCGATCGCTTCGGTCTTAGCATCGAAGGCACCAACCGCTACATCGATACCCTCGAACATCCTGACCTCACAGCCTGCGACGATCACACCCGCTCCGACCCAGGCCTGGGCTCTCAAGCGAACACTGGGTAAACTCTCCCGCTCACCCTGCCTTCGGACTTGCGCTCTGATTCGATGAGCATCAATATAGAAGCATGTCGAATCAAGAAGTGACGGAGGCCGCGCCCGCCGTACTGAGGTTGTCAACGCTGGATCGGTGGCTGCCTGCATGGATCGGGGCCGCGATGGTCGCCGGCCTCCTGCTGGGCCGTTTCGTCCCTGGCGTCTCGGAGCTGCTGGCCCGTATGGAGGTGGGCGGGGTCTCGGTGCCGATCGGCCTGGGGCTGCTGGTGATGATGTGCCCGGTGCTCGCAAAGGTCCGCTACGACAAGGTCGCCGCCGTCACCGGAGCCAAGCGGCTCCTCGTCTCCTCGCTGCTGCTGAACTGGATCGCTGGCCCGGCGGTGATGTTCGCTCTCGCCTGGCTGTTCCTGCCGGATCTGCCCGAGTACCGGACGGGGCTGATCATCGTGGGTCTCGCCCGGTGCATCGCGATGGTCGTGATCTGGAACGACCTCGCGTGCGGTGACCGGGAGGCGACGGCGGTGCTGGTGGCGATCAACTCGGTGTTCCAGGTCGTGATGTTCTCGATCCTCGGCTGGTTCTACCTCACGATCCTTCCCGCCTGGCTTGGCCTCGACACCCAGGGGCTGGATGTGTCGATGTGGCAGATTGCCCTGAACGTCCTCATCTTCCTCGGCATACCCCTGATCGCGGGGTTCGCCTCCCGCTGGATCGGCGAGAAGCGCCGCGGCCGCACCTGGTACGAGGAGTCGTTCCTGCCGCGGGTGGGGCCGTGGGCGCTGTATGGGCTGCTGTTCACGATCGTGCTGCTGTTCGCGCTGCAGGGCGACCAGATCGCGGATCGGCCGTGGGATGTGGCGCGCATCGCGCTGCCGCTGCTCGTCTACTTCGCGCTCATGTGGTTCGCGGGTCTGCTGCTCGGCAAGCGCCTAGGGCTCGGGTATGC
Organism: Microbacteriaceae bacterium; assembly: GCA_012511645.1. Classification (GTDB taxonomy): domain Bacteria; phylum Actinomycetota; class Actinomycetes; order Actinomycetales; family Microbacteriaceae; genus Leucobacter. The sequence goes on along the minus strand of JAAZFP010000009.1, from coordinate 397 downwards.
CCGTTCGACCACGCTCGCGTTCACCTCGGCCGGGAACAACTTCGAGCTCGCGATCGCGGTCGCGATCGGCACCTTCGGGGCGACCTCCGGGCAAGCCCTCGCGGGTGTCGTCGGCCCGCTCATCGAGGTGCCCGTGCTCGTGGCGCTCGTCTACGTCTCGCTCTGGGCTGCCCGCGCCTGGTTCCACACCGACCCCTACCAAGGAGCCGCATCATGACCACCACGCTCGAAACCGACGCCTGCGCGCCGACAACTACGCATGCCATCGGAACCGAGGCGGCCGCGACGGTTGCCGAGGCGTTGAAGTCGCTGTCTGACCCGCTGCGGCTGCGGATGCTCTCGGCGATCGCGACCGACCCGCGCGGCGAGTGCTGCGTCTGCGACCTCGCAGCACTCG
>JAAZFP010000114.1 GCA_012511645.1 Microbacteriaceae bacterium | reverse complement strand
CTGCAACATCGAGGTGGAGCCGAGCTGCGACAGCACCACCAGCTCGACCGCTTGCAGCAGCACATCAAGATCGTCACCGATGTCGGCGTCGATCTCTTTCTTCTCGACCGTCTGCTCGACATCTGCGCGATATTCGGGAGCTGCCTGCTGCTTGACATGGGTGACCACGCGTGCGATTTCAGCTTCGTTCACCCAGGCACCCTGCACACGGCGAGCTGTTGAATCACCGTTTACCAGAAGCAGGCCGTCACCCTGTCCAATCAGGCGCTCAGCGCCAACCTCATCAAGGATCACGCGAGAGTCGGTGCCCGAGGCCACTGCGAATGCGTATCGACTCGGCACATTGGACTTAATCACACCGGTGACCACGTTGACCGAAGGCCGCTGCGTGGCAAGCACGAGGTGAATGCCGGCGGCACGCGCCAGCTGCGTGATGCGCTGAATAGAATCTTCGACATCTCGTGGGGCAACAAGCATAAGGTCAGCCAACTCGTCAACCACCACCAACAGGTACGGGTATGGCTTCAGTTTTCGCTCGCTGCCCTCGGGCAGTACTAGCGTGCCCTGCTTCACTGCCTCGTTGAAATCATCGATGTGACGGAACCCGAAACTCGCGAGATCGTCGTACCGCATGTCCATCTCTTTCACGACCCACTGCAGCGCCTCTGCGGCCTTTTTTGGGTTCGTGATGATCGGGGTGATGAGGTGCGGCACACCCTGATACACGGTGAGCTCAACCCGCTTCGGGTCGACGAGCACCATGCGCACCTCTGCGGGAGTGGCGCGCATCAGGATGCTCGTAATCATCGAGTTGATGAAGCTTGACTTGCCTGAACCGGTGGCGCCGGCCACCAGCAGGTGCGGCATCTTGGCGATGTTTGCCACCACGAAATCGCCCTTGACATCTTTGCCGATGCCAATGGTCATGGGGTGTGTGTTGCGCTGTGCTCGGGCCGAACGCAACACGTCGCCGAGCGCCACGTTCTCGCGATCCTTATTTGGAATCTCAATGCCAATGGCGCTCTTGCCGGGAATCGGTGAGAGAATTCTGACCTCGTTCGAGGCGACCACATAGGAGAGATTTTTTTGCAGGTTGGTGACCTTCTCGACCTTCACACCGGGTCCGAGCTCAACCTCATACTGGGTCACGGTCGGGCCTCGTGAGAAGCCGGTCACCTTCGCGTCAACTCCGAACTCCTTAAGAGCCCCATCGATCGCGGCCATCGTCTCTTCGTTGGCCTGCGTGCGGGTCTTCGGGGGATCTCCGGCGGAGAGCGCCGCCTGGTCAGGAAGTATGTAGGGCTGCTCGTGCGGCTCATGTGGCGGCGCCACCTGAAATGGTGACGGGTCTGACGCGAACTCGTCAGCGTCGAAGCCGAGGTCGTCAAGCACCTGGGTGAGGTGCTCGTCACTGTCCGCACTGCTCGTGACGTCGCTGAGCAAGTCATCAGCAAACACTTCGGTGATCTGTTCATCGTCGAGCGCAGACTCGAACCCTCGGTCTTCGCTCGCGCCACCCAGCAGCTCAGTGACGGCGTCACCGCCGCTCTCGAACGCTGGATCTTCTTCACGCCCCGAGGCGTTGCGCCGCCACCATGGCAGCGAACTGTCGCTCTCGGCGTCAGTCTCAGCGGCCTGCGGTGCCGACTCATCGACACCAGCGGCCTCACCGAACAGAAAGCGGTAGCCCTCTCGCAGCCGCGCACCGATGCGCTTCGGAGGAGTCTTTGTGATAATCAGGAGTGAAAATACGATCAGCGGCACCAGCAGCGGCACCGCAATCCACACGGTCAAGAACATCAGCGGCGCACCAATGAGCCAGCCGAAGAGCCCACCGGCGGTCGCGAGTTCACCAGACTCGGGCGACGGCTGTCCCCCGAAGATGTGCGCGAGACCCGCTGCACTCACGAGCGCGATACTCAGACCGATCGCGATGCGTCGGTTGTCATGCACGCTCGAAGGATGATTAAACAACCACACCGCGAATGCGACCATGATCAGCGGCAACACAAAAGCGATCTGGCCGAAGAGCCCGCCAAAGCTCCACGCACTCACGTTGACCGCAACGCTGTTGCCGATCAGAAACCACTCAATGACCGCACCAACAACCGCGAATAACACCAGCGCAAAGGGAATGCCGTCTCTGCGATCTTCGGGAGCGATTGGCTCAGGGCGAAACGCCCTCGCCGCACCGCCCACCATGTGAGCAAGACCGAGCCACGCACGAACGAAGAGACCCTCAGTCTGCACAGGCTCGAGCACTTTCGTCTTGTCATTCGACCCCGAGCGCGAAGTTCGCCGGGCAGTGCCCGATTGTGCGCGGGATGATGTCTTGCTGGCCATGAGATGAGCCTACGAAACACTCCCGACATTTCGCGGTTTCACCAGCGGCGCGCCCAAAAATCAGCGTCATATCGGGCGTGAATCATGCCTCATGTGACGGCTCAATGCACCAACGAACATCTGCCGCCTCGGCGCGCGCACCTCGTCCGGGATCGAACGATACCGAGCGCCGTCTAGAAGTAGATACCGCGAGCGCCCATGAATGTGCGGGGTGGCTGCTGCACCCCGTTCTGCAGCGTTTCGAAGTGCAGGTGCGGGCCGGTTGAGTTGCCGGTGCTGCCCACATATCCGATGACCTGGCCCGCCGACACCCAGTTACCCGCGCGCACATTTGGCGCCTGGATCATGTGTGCGTACCTGGTTGACTGACCACCACCGTGATCAATGAACACTGCGTACCCGTAGGTGCCGATCCAGCCAGAGGCAGTCACGGTGCCGCTTGATGCCGCATAGATCGGGTTCCAGTTGCCGATGGCGAGATCAAGCGCACGGTGGCCATAATAGCCCCACCATTCAGTGCTCACCCAGTAGCAACAGGCGAGAGGACGAACCCAGTTGCCGCTGCTGGGCGGGGCGCTGCCGCCACCACCACCACCGCCGCCACCACCATTGTTCTTTGCGGCTTCGGCTGCTTCGCGCTCACGACGTTCGCGCTCTTCTTGTTCACGCTTCAGCTGGGCTTCGCGCTCCAGTTTGACGCGCTCTTCATAGCCAGCGACGGTTTTTGCCGTGGTGTCCTTCAGCGCGTCAAGCCGCGCATTGAGCTCAACTTTGAGGTTCTCCTGCTCGGCAAGACGGGTCATCGCGGCGTCCGCGGCCGCGGCTGCTTCGATTCGGTTGGCTTCCGCTTCGTCGCGCAGCTTGTCACGTTCTGATCTGGCCGACTCCGCCTGGTCGCCCAGCGACTTCGCCGAATTCATCGCCTGCTCAGCACTCGCAGAAATTGCGGTGTTGCGCTCAGTGGCCTTTTCCATGCGTGCCAGTCGGTCGAGCAGTTCGTCGGCGGTCGTGTCATCGGCCCGCAAGAAGAGATCGAGGTTTCGATCAACGCCGCCCGAACGGTACAGCTGCGACACGAGGGTCGCTGCCTGCTCGGCTGCCTGCTCGGCCTCCGCTTCGCTCGCGACCGCCTGCTCTTCAAGCTTCGTCACGCGCTCCTCGGCACGGAACAGCTGGTCCTCGGCCTCAAACAGCTTTGCAGCCGCCTCGTCGGCGAGCCGCTGTGTCTCTGCCACCTCTGCCTCAACGGTGACGATGAGTGCTTCAATTTCAGCGATCTTGGTCGCGGTCGCAGCCTGATTGTTCTTGGCGCGCTGCACATCATCCCAGGTCGGAAGGTCGGCGATATTCGCCTGAGCGCTTGGCGCATTGGCAGCCTGCACACCGGTGAGTGTCGCGAGCGCCAACATCAGCACTGCGGCACCGCCGAGAAGTCGTCGAGTCAACCGTGCATCATGTTGCCGTGTTGCCATCGTGCCCTTTCACCCTTCCATGCCCAAGAGCATGTCCCCCCAAGATCGCGAAAAACCTGGTGTCAGCATAGCATTCAAGCTCAACGTGAGACTGAGGCGAGCCTCCGCGGTGTGTCACGTTACTCCGCGGTGTCGGCTGCTCCGCGCTTCACCAGTCGGCCGACCAGTGCTTCCAGCTCAGGTGAGCGCAGCAGCCGAAGCACTCCGAGGTACACGAGCGCCACCACGATGCCAATGCCAACGGTACTGAGCAGCGCGAGACCTACCCCAACCTCATCGACGACAATACGAATCCAGAGTGTCGCACCCAATCCAATCGCAAGCGCGGGAACAGCAGCGCTCACCGCGCGCAGTGCGCTCGCCAGAATGCGTCGGCCATCAATAAACGAGATTTTTCGCCGCAACAGCACGAGTGAGAGCACCACCGAGAACATCTGCGCGACCGACCACACCGCGGCAAAACTGACGCCGATATAACGTGCTGGCACCTGAAAGACGAACGGCAGCGCCAGTGCGAGACACACCATCAGCGACTGTGAGACCAGCACGATATAAAACGGGGTCTTCGTATCAGAGAGTGCGTAAAACGCTCGCTGCGTCACGAAGTAGCAGCTGAAGGCTACGAGACTCACCAGGTAGGCCTGCAGCACTGGCCAAAACTGCTCGACCCGTTCGGGGCTCGCACCGAAGTTGATCACTCGGCTGATGAATGGCGCGGTCACGAAGAGCATAACCAGGAACATCATCATCACCGTCATGATGTTGCGGATCGATGCCGAGAAGTCTTGCCGGAACGCCCCCATGTCACCGTCATGGGCAGAGTGCGAGAGACGAGTAAAATATGCCGTTGCAAGCGACACCGCGATCACCGAGTGCGGCACCATGAACACCATCGCTGCGTTCTGCAGCGCACTGTTCGACGGACCTGCACCCGTGCCAAGTCCAATCACGTTGTTATTCACGAGCGTCGCCACCTGCGCAACAACGAGAGCGGCAAAACTCCAGGTCGCGATGCGCACGGTGCGCCCAAGCCCCATGCCGCGCCACGCGAAGTCGGGACGGTAGCGAATACCAGCGCGCCGCCACGGAATGAAGAGAATCAGTGCCTGAACCGCCACACCGATCGTTGCGCTGCCGGCAAGCACCGCAATTGATGCGCCCGTCCAGTCGATCTCGGTGCGGAGCCCATTCGGATCCGCGCCGAACACCAGGATGAAGGCGACGAGCCCGGCGATGCCGACCACGTTATTGATCACGGGCGCCCAAGTGTAGGGGCCAAACACGTTTCTCGCGTTGAGTACCTCACCCATAACCACATACAGCCCGTAGAACAAAATCTGCGGCATACACCAGTAGGCAAAGGCGGTTGCGAGGGCCAACTGTTCTGCCGGCCACTGCACCTGGTTGATGAACACGATGAAGGGTGCCGCGATCACCGCGATCAGCGTGATGCCAAAGAGCACCACCGCCACGAGCGTGAACAGCTTATTGATGTAGCCGTGACCACCGTCGGGGTCTTTCGCTGCCCGTACGATCTGCGGCACGAGCACCGCATTGAGCATGCCGCCAATCAGCAGAAAATACACCCAGTTGGCGAGCTCCATGCCGATTGAGAACGCGTCAGCAGAACGAGACCCGACCGAGCCGATTGCATATGCAAGCAGCAGCATCTTTCCGAGCCCCAGCACCCGTGAGACCACGGTGCCAGAAGCCATGACTGCGCTCGCGCGCAGCAGCCCTGAAGCCACGGTGGGCTACACCACGACGACGACAGGCACGATCATCGCCTTGCGACGCAGCTTCGTGCCAACCCATCGACCGATCGTGCGGCGCACGATCTGCTGCAATTGGTGGTGGTCGACGACCCCCTCCTTCATCGCGGTCTCGAGTGCCTGAGCAATCTGCGGCTTGATCTTGTCAAACACCTCATCGTCTTCGGCGACCCCCTTCGCGTGCACTTCGGGCCCGCTCACGAT
>JAAZFP010000113.1 GCA_012511645.1 Microbacteriaceae bacterium | reverse complement strand
GCACTCAGCCTACTTGTCTTGCGGTGTGGTTGTGCGTGTCATGGGTCGTGCCGCAGGAAAACACCTGTGGGCAAGACAAGCGCCCGAGTCGAATGACCGACTCGGGCTCTCAGCTGAACCTTAGGCTCCGACCTTGCCGCGGGCAAAGCCAACGACGGTGATGCCGGCTGCCTCTGCAACCTTTTCCACCGAACGCTTCTCTGAATCGAGTGCGTGCTCCTGCTCATTGAGCACGATCTGCTTGAAGAACGCGTTCAGGCGACCATCAATGATCTTCGGCAGCGCAGCCTCAGGCTTGCCCTCGTTCTTTGAGATCTCGGTGACGAGATCTCGCTCACGATCGACATCTTCAGCGGGAACTTCGTCGCGCTGCACATAGAGGGGCTCAGCGAACGAGATGTGCTGTGCGATGCTCAGTGCAACCTTCTCGTCTTCGCCTGAGAAGCCCACAACCACGCCGATCTGCGGGGGCAGATCTTTCGAGGTGCGGTGCAGGTACACAGCGGTGTTCTGAGCCTCGATGACGGTGACGCGACGGAGCTGAATCTTCTCGCCGATGATCGCCGACTCATCGGTGATCACTGCCTCGACCGTGCTGCCATCAAGCGGAGCGGCGAGTGCTTCTTCGAGCGTGGTTGCTGCCGCGTCAGAGACTGCCGCGAGCACCTTCTCACCGAGCGCGAGGAACTTTTCGTTCTTTGCAACGAAGTCGGTCTCGCACACGAGCTCGATCAGCGTTGCAGCGCCTTCGCGCTGAGCAACGGCAACGAGACCTTCGCTTGCCTCGCGACCCTCGCGCTTTGCAACACCCTTGAGGCCCTTGAGGCGAAGAATCTCAATCGCCTTATCGATGTCGCCATCAGCCTCAACCAGTGCGTTCTTGCTGTCAACCATGCCAGCGCCAAGGCGCTCGCGCAGTTCCTTCACAGCGGCCATGCTTACTGCAGCCATTGTTGACTCCTTTGTGTGTGATTCCGCACCGACCCTTGGCCGATGCGGAATCGACGGTTAATAAAACTTACTCAGCGGCTTCTTCGATTGCTTCAGCAGCAGCCTCGGCAACCTCAGCCGCACCCTCTGCGCTCTCGATGGCAGCCTCAACAGCGCTCTCGGTTGCGACCACTGCGGCCTCAACCTCGTCTGCCTTGACCTCGGCGTTCAGCAGTTCAACTTCCCACTCAGCCAGTGGCTCAGCTGCGGCATCGCCCTCAGTCGGCTTCTGGTGACGCTCCATGAGGCCCTCAGCAACCGCATCAGCGATCACGCGGGTCAACAGCGCAACCGAGCGAATTGCGTCGTCGTTGCCTGGGATCGGGAAGGTCACCTCATCGGGATCACAGTTCGTGTCGAGGATAGCGATGACGGGAATGCCAAGCTTCTGAGCCTCGTCGATCGCGAGGTGCTCCTTCTTGGTGTCAACGATCCAGAGTGCTGACGGAGTCTTGGTCATGTGACGGATACCACCCAGCGACTTCTGCAGCTTCTCGAGCTCGCGCTTCTTCAGCAGCAGTTCTTTCTTGGTGAACCCGCTGGTGCCACCCTCGAAGTCGAGCTGCTCGAGCTCCTTCATGCGCTCGAGGCGGCCGGTCACCGTCTGGAAGTTGGTGAGCAGACCACCGAGCCAACGCTGGTTCACATAGGGCTGGTTCACGCGATCAGCCTGCTCAGCGATCGCCTCCTGCGCCTGCTTCTTCGTGCCGACAAACAGCACGTTGCCACCGCGGGCAACGGTCTGCTTCACAAACGCGTATGCCTCGTCAATGTAACGCAGCGACTGCTGCAGATCGATGATGTAGATGCCTGAACGCTCGGTGAAGATGAAGCGCTTCATCTTCGGGTTCCAGCGGCGGGTCTGGTGTCCGAAGTGCACGCCACTGTCGAGCATCTGGCGAATGGTTACGACGGCCATGGCCGTTCTCCTGTTCTGCGCGCCCGAACGGCGCGCGTTTGCGGTTGTCTTTCGCATCGTCGTGCGAAACCTAGTGCCCAGTGGCTGCCACCGTCACTGCACGAATACAGAGACGGCCCGTTGGCCGCCGCTCACGCCTGCGAACAGACGCGTGGGCACGCGAAGTCACCTCGTGTGAGGTGCACCGAATAGTTTAGCACCAGTTACACCCCCATTCGTCGTCCACAACACAGGAAATCAATGAGGTGCGCGGCGGCTGTGGAACGCGGTGAGCGTCCGCCCGCCACATATGTCACTGTCTCGGTATGAAACGTCGCATTACACGGGTCATCCTCGGGTCACTGGTGGCGCTGACACTCAGCCTCGGATCGCCTTCAGGCCCGTCGTTCTCGTCGGCCGAGAGACCAGCGCCGTCATCCGAACGATGGCTCCCGCCAATAGCTACCCCACTCGCCCCCGTTCGGCACTTTGACCTGCCAGGCGGCCCATATCAGGCCGGCCACCGCGGCATCGATGTGCCCGCGACACACGGGCAACTGGTGCGCGCGCCTTCCGACGGTGTGGTGTCATTCGTTGGGATGGTGGTTGATCGCCCACTCATTTCTCTCAGAACAGCGCCAGACACCGTGGTCACCCTTGAACCCGTTGAGAGCACACTGCTGGTTGGCGAGACCGTTCGACGCGGCGCCACGCTGGGTACGGTCGCCGAAGGCGGCCACTGCGAAAGCCGCTGCCTCCACCTCGGTGTGCGAGTCAATGACAGCTACGTCAACCCGCTGCGATTCTTCTGGGCAAAGCCCGTGCTCTTGCCCTGGTGACTCAGGCGTTGCGCTGCGAAAACGCCGTGACGTAGAGGCACACACTCGCCGCGGTTGCGAGGTTGAGTGACTCAGCGCTGCCATAGATGGGCAAACGCCTGGCACCATCGGCGATCGAACGTTCAGCGTCGGTGAGACCTCGCGCTTCGTTGCCAAACACCCACGCCAACGGATCTTTGAGCACAGAGTCGCTCGGCGAGAGTTCGTCACCATTCACGTCAGCCGCGAGCACACGCAGCCCGGCAGCACGCAATGCGTTCACGGCATCATCGAGTGTCACAGCAGTCACAACGGGCAGATGAAACAGCGAACCAGTGGTCGAACGCACCACCTTTGGGTGCCACGGGTCGATGCTTTCTCCAGAAAAAATCACCGCATCGGCGCCAGCCGCATCAGCCGCGCGAAGCACGGTGCCAGCATTCCCAGGATCACGCACCTCGTGCAACACCGCAACAAGCCCCGCTCCGACCAACGCTTCGTCAAGCGACACCTGCCGCATACGAGCGACTGCCAACACTCCCTGAGGCTGCACCGTCTCAGCCATCGCTGCCAGCACCTCATCGGTCACTCGCACGATTTCCACGTCAGCCGCGTCGGCCAGGCGGTCAACCTCGTGCTGCCACGGCTCAGTACCGGTGGTGGCGTAGACGGTCACGGCCAGCTCGGGCTGGTACACGAGCAACTCACGAACGGCCTGAGGCCCCTCAACGAGAAACTGCTCCTGGATGCGGCGATCCTTCTTGCGCGCAAGTGCCGCAACTCGCCTCACTCGCGGGGCCTTCGCATTATCAATCACGCGACCACCCTACCGCTCGGCGGGCGGACTGCGACAGAGCGAACGGCCCCGTCGCTGCGTGAGCAGTGACGGGGCCGTTCGAACAACAACGCGAGGCGCCTAGGCAGCCTTCGGTGCGTTCACATCTTCAGGCAGTGCAGCCTTTGCCACCTCAACGAGTGCGGCAAACGATGCCGGCTCGTTGGTTGCAAGCTCGCTGAGCATGCGGCGGTCAACCTCAACACCGGCGAGACCCAGACCCTGGATGAAGCGGTTGTAGGTCAGGCCGTTTGCACGCGCGCCAGCGTTGATGCGCTGGATCCAGAGGCGACGGAAGTCGCCCTTCTTCTTGCGACGGTCGTTGTACGAGTAAACGAGCGAGTGAATAACCTGCTCTTTTGCCTTGCGGTAGAGGCGTGACCGCTGACCGCGGTAGCCCTCTGCGCGCTCGAGGATTACGCGACGCTTCTTGTGAGCGTTGACTGCCCTTTTAACTCTTGCCATTTCAGTACTTCCTTAAAAACGATTCGACTCGGCGGCGCTTAGCGCACCAGCAGTTTCTTGGCCTGCTTGACGTCAGCCGGTGAAAGCACCTGGTCTGCGTTCAGACGACGCTTGCGCTTCGAGGCCTTCACCTCGAGGTTGTGGCGCATGCCGGCCTGCTGCTTCACCAGCTTGCCGCTGCCGGTTACCTTAAACCGCTTCTTTGCCCCCGAGTGGGTCTTCTGCTTGGGCATCTCTATCTCCTTGTTGTGGTGCGCGTCACCGAAGCGACAACGTGTCTTGCGGCCAACAGGCCACGGGTCTATTCCGCAGCGGAAGCGTCCGCTTCGCCGGAAGCCTCTGAACGACGGTGTGCCTTTTCCTCGGCACGACGTGCGTTTTGTTCTGCCTTCGCCTCGCTCTTGTTCTTCAAGGGGGCGATGACCATCACCATGTTGCGGCCGTCGATGCGAGGTGAACTCTCAACGACCCCGAACTCGGCGATGTCTTCAGCAAACTTCTGCAACAGGCGCACACCCTGTTCGGGACGAGACTGCTCGCGACCACGGAAGAGGATCATCGCCTTCACCTTGTCGCCCTGCGACAGGAAGCCGATGGCTCGCTTCGCCTTGGTCTCGTAGTCGTGCGTGTCGATCTTCAGGCGAAAGCGCACCTCTTTGAGCACGGTGTTCGCTTGATTGCGGCGAGCTTCTTTTGCCTTTTGGGCAGCCTCGTACTTGTACTTGCCGAAGTCCATGATCTTTGCCACGGGCGGCTTCGAATTCGGTGCAACCTCGACCAGGTCGAGGTCAGCTTCTGCGGCCAAGCGCAGGGCTGTGTCGATGGACACGACGCCGACTTGCTCGCCGCTCGGGCCCACCAGGCGCACCTCTGGTACGCGGATTCGCTCATTTGTACGGGGATCGCTGATCGCCGGCTCCTTCAGATCGTGTGTTGCATGGCCAATGTCATGGGCATGTGCAAGCAAAGATCTGGACCGCGCGAGCAATCCTGCACCCTTTGTAGCTGTCGCGATGCGACGGGGTGCCAACAACCCGATAACCTTGTAGTTGGTGTCAGGTGGGAGAATCTCCACTTGCAAGTTCGCAGCGCAAAGCAACGAACCTGTGCAAGCGTAGCAGATCTGCACCGCGAGGTAAAGCAAGCGGCACTACGGCCGTGTCAACGAACCAAGTCAACGAACAGGACCCCATGAGCGAGCAGCCCCGTACCGATGCCCAGCAGGCAGCCAGAGACATCGCAGAAGTTCCTGCCGTCGAGATCATCACCGCGGCGGCGATCAACCTCTTGAGCGCTGCAGCAGTGAAATGCGGCCTCTCAGACGATCCCGAGAACGAAACCGATCTCGACGAGGCACGCAAGCTCATCAACGCACTCGCCGGCCTCATCACTGCTGGCGCCCCCGAGATCAGCGACTCGCACGCTCGCCCGCTCCGGGACGGTCTTCGCTCCGTGCAGCTCGCCTTCCGTGAGGCGTCGGTGATTCCCGATGAGCCGGGCAAGGGCCCGGGCGAGAAGTACACCGGCTCAGTCATCTAGTTCGCAGTGGCTGCCTCAGCACGTCGAACGACACAGATTCGGCAGGGTGCGGTCGACTCCCTTGGGGTCGGCCTCGGCATCTTTCCGCTCGGATTTGCGCTCGGGTTGCTGGTTATCCAAGCAGACCTGCCCTGGTGGCTCGCCCCTGCCCTCTCGATCGTCGTCTTCGCCGGCTCGGTCGAACTGCTGCTGGTGAGCCTGATCGCCACGTCCACTCCCCTGCTCACGATCGCCGCGACCGTCTTTGCGCTGAACTTCCGACACGTCTTCTATCCCCTGTCATTCCCCGTGCAGGTGATCAAGCCGGGCATTCGCCGCGCATACTCGATCTACGCCATGATCGACGAGGCCTACGCCACCTATGTGCTCATGCCTCCCGAGCGACTGTCGTCGACTCGCATGTTGACCGGCCAGTTGCTCATGCAGGCATACTGGGTCGCCGGTGGTGTGCTCGGAGTCATCGTTGCATCGTTCTTACCGACCCCTATCGAAGGGTTCGAATTCGCGCTGGTATCACTTTTTATCGTGATGGCCCTCGATGCTGCCAGATCTCGCAACGAGATTCCGTCGATCGTGCTTGCAGGGTTCTCAGTGGCACTCGCGATGGTTCTCGTGCCCGAGGCTCCGCTGCTCGCCGCCCTCGGCATCTTCACGCTCACGCTTGTTGCCCGTTTTTTCTGGGAGCGTCGCCGCAGGGCGGAGTCCCTCAACCAGGATGCTGCAGATACGCCCAAAGATGAGGCGCCAAAAGATGGCGAGGTGAGCGATGCCTGAACTCTGGTACATGATCGCTGCGGTGCTGCTCTCGGGCGTCATCACCCTGCTGCTGCGAGCACTGCCTTTCGCAATACTGAAGCCACTGCGAAAGTCAAAGTTTGTGCAAGCGCTCGGGCGCTGGATGCCCGCTGGGCTGCTGCTGATCCTCGCGATTGTAATGATCGCAGGAGAAATTGTGGCACGGCCCGGCAAGGTGTGGGTGGTCGCCGTGGCGTCGGCGGTGACCGTGCTCGTGCACCTCTTCGGGGGGCGTCGCGCGCTGCTCAGCATTTTCGTTGGCACTGCGGTCTATGTCACGCTGCTCAACCTGTTCTAATCACTGTTCACTCTGCGCTCATTCGCTCTGCTCTCACCGCAGTTCGCACCGTTGCCAGCTACGCTGGAACGATCAACGGAAAGTGTGAGGCAGAGCAATGTCGATGAATCCACTGGAGCAACTCTCACTCGAGCAGCTACGTCAGCGCACCAGCATGAAGTGGCGCATATATCCGGAAGACGTGCTGCCGCTGTGGGTCGCCGAGATGGATGTGCTGCAGGCCCCGGCCGTGCGCGACGTGCTTATCTCTGCGATTGAGCGCGGCGACACCGGCTACCCGGCGGGCAACCCGCTTGGAGAAGCAGTGAGCGGGTTTGCCGCCGATCGTTGGGGCTGGACCACCCTCGACCCCGAGCGCACCGCTATTGTTCCCGATGTGATGATGGGTGTCGTCGAGGTGCTGCGACTGATCACCGATCCTGGGGACGTGGTCGTGGTGAACAACCCCGTGTATGCGCCCTTCTATGCGTTCATCACGAACTCGGGCCGTCGAGTCGTCGAGGCACCACTCGGTGCTGACTATCGCATCGATCACGACGCCCTCGAGGCGACGTTTCGCTCGGCACGTGCGACAGGTGGCCGCGCGGCATACCTCATGAGCAACCCGCACAACCCGACCGGCACGGTGCATACGCGCGATGAGCTCGAGCGAGTCGCGACGCTCGCCCGCACTCACGGGGTACGGGTCGTCTCCGACGAGATCCACGCACCTCTGGTCTACAGCGATGCCCAGTTTGTGCCATACCTCAGCGTGGCGGGTGCCGAGGATGGCTTCGCGCTCGTCTCAGCCTCAAAGGCGTGGAACCTCGCTGGGCTGAAAGCTGCCATTGCGATCGCCGGGCCCGAAGCCGCCGATGATCTGCGCGGCATGCCAGAAGAGGTCAGCCACGGGCCGAGCCACCTCGGCATCCTCGCGCACGCGGCCGCTTTCACACACGCGCGCGACTGGCTCGACAGCCTGCTCGCGGGCCTCGAACACAATCGTGATCTCCTGGCCAGTCTGCTGGCTGAGCACCTGCCCGGCACCCGATACAGGGCACCGCAGGGCACTTATCTCGCCTGGTTCGATTGCCGGCCGCTTGGGTTCTTTGATGGCGGCAAGCCCGCTGGTGATCTGGCCGTTGTGTCGGATCTCGAGGGCCCGGCACGGTTCTTTCTTGACCACGCACGAGTGGCGCTCAGCTCGGGCCATGTCTTTGGCGCCGGGGGCGCGGGTTTTGTGCGACTCAACTTCGCGACCTCGACTGAGATCATGACCGAGGCGGTGCAACGCATGGCCGCGTCAATCAGGCGGCTACCGGAGATCACTCAGGGGCAGGCCTCCGCCCCAGGGCATGAGTCGAATCACTAGCGAAGCACGAGACGCATCGAATCGATGCGTGCGGCGATAATCGGGCTCGCAGCCCAGGTCCGCTGCACTGTTTCGATGATCTCGCTCAACTGCTCACGGTCGAGACCGGGCTGAAGGGTGACCACCGCATCGACTTCGGGAGTAAGCAGTCTGGCATCGGGATCGCCCGGCGCCAGTTCAACGCGCGCCACCCGAGGCTCTGTTGCGGTCACCTGGGCAAACGCCTCTGCAACCTCGCTGTCGGCCCATCCTGGCACTTCCCAGCGCCCGAGCGCCATGGCCTCAAGCTGGGTGCGCCGCACACCAAACTCGAGGTCTGGGCTGCCCGGGTCAATGATAATTAGGTCGGTCTGCTCTTGCGCTGCCGCAATTGCTGCCTGCGGTGCTGGCACTGGGATCGGTCTCGCCTCAGGGTTCCACACACGCATGCTGTCGACCGAACTGAATACCGGCATTACCCGCCGACCGTCGGGAGCTGCGACGGTGACAATCGACAGCTCTTGGGTCTTCTCCACCGTGCGCCCTTCAGGGGTCAGCCCAATCCCACCGGCCTCTGCGAGGAGTGGTACCAACACGCGAATGCCAGAAAGCGCTACCAGCGCGTCTGCCTGCGCCTCGGCGACGCGAACGGCGCTCTTGCTGAGCGTCGCCTCACGAAGCGCGGTGATCGCCTGCCGGTAGCTCTCGGGCACGCTGCCATCGTCATCGGCAAACGCAGTCTCGTGGTGGTCGAAGGTGCGACCAGCCCACGGAAACCCCGCCGAATCGGCTGCCCCTCCGGGCACCAGACTTGCCGGCACGCCGGTTGAGCGAGGTGCATCTCCCGTCGACGGCAGCCGTTCAATCGCCATAATCGTGTGGCGGGCTAACGCCCGGCGACGTCGAGCGCAGCTGGCAAGGTGAATGCACCGGCATACAGTGCCTTGCCGACAATCGCGCCTTCAACACCGAGCGGCACCAATTCACGCAGCGCCGCAATATCGTCGAGACTCGAGACACCACCTGAGGCAACCACTGGTCGATCGGTGCGTTCACACAGCTGCTTCAACAATTCGATGTTTGGGCCGCGCAGCGTGCCGTCTTTGGTGACATCGGTCAGCACATAGCGGGGGCAGTTTGCCTCTTCGAGTCGCTCGAGCACCTCCCAGAGATTGCCGCCCTCTTTCGTCCACCCGCGCGCAGCGAGCGTCTCACCACGCACATCGAGACCCACCGCAATCTGCTCGCCAAAACGGGCAATCACCGCGCGGGTCCACTCAGGGTTCTCGAGCGCTGCGGTGCCAAGGTTGACGCGTTTTGCGCCGAGCTCAAGTGCCGCTTCAAGACTCTGATCATCGCGAATGCCGCCTGACAGCTCAATCTTGACGTGCTTTGACTGCTTGACGACCTTGCGCAGCAGCGCCGCATTGTCACCGCGACCAAACGCCGCATCAAGGTCGACCAAGTGAATCCACTCGGCGCCCTGCTCAATCCAGTCGAGTGCGGCATCGACCGGGCTGCCGTAGTTCGTCTCAGTGCCGGCCTCACCCTGAGTCAAGCGCACGGCCTTACCGTCGGCAACATCAACCGCTGGCAACAGTTCGAGTGAGGGCAAGTGGCTCAGTTCAGTCATGATGTCTGCTTTCTGTCGTGCGAAGTGCTGAGGTTAGTGTGAGGCGGTGAGACTCTGCACCCAGTTGCGCAGCAACTGGATCCCTGCCTCACCCGATTTCTCTGGATGAAATTGTGTGGCCGAGAGCGGCCCATTCTCTACAGCGGCAATGAATGGCTGGCCGTGATGTGACCAGGTCACCTTCGGCTGGGTTGCCTCGGTTCGACCCTCGAGCGTCCACTCAGTGGCCGCAAAACTGTGCACAAAATAGAAGCGCTCGCCCTCAATCCCAGCAAACAGCAGCGAGTCGTGTGGCGCTTCGACCGTGTTCCAACCCATGTGCGGCAATCGCTCTGATTCGAGCTGCTGCACTGTTCCAGGCCACTGGCCGAGCCCTTCGCTCTCAAAACCGCGTTCACTGCCGTGGTCGAACATGACCTGCAGCCCCACACAGATGCCGAGCACCGGTCGGCCTCCGGCCAGCCGGCGGTCAATGAGTTCGTCACCCCGCACCGCGGTGAGCTGTTGCATGACCGCGTCGAACGCACCCACGCCAGGAACCACCAGCCCATCGGCGTCGAGCGCGACGCGATGGTCACTGGTGAGCGACGCATCCGCTCCTGCTGATTCAAGCGCCTTCAGCACGGAGTGCACATTGCCAGAGCCGTAGTCGAGCACTGCGACGCGAGGTCGCTGCGACACGGGCGCTGAGGTCACAGCGCGCCCTTGGTGCTCGGGATGCCCTGAACCAGCGGGTCGAGGGCCTTTGCCTGCCGAAACGCACGAGCAAAGGCCTTGAACTCGGCCTCAGCAATATGGTGCGGGTCTCTGCCCTCGAGCAGGCGCAGGTGCACGGTGAAACGAGCGTTCAACGTCAATGCCTCAAAGAAGTGCCGCACCATACTGCCGGTGTAATGCCCACCAATCAGGTGAAACTCAAAGCCCGCTGGCTCGCCGCTATGCACTAAGTAAGGCCGCCCTGAGATATCGACCACCGCCTGAGCGAGCGCCTCGTCTAGCGGCACGACGGCATCACCATAACGGCTGATGCCCCGCTTGTCGCCGAGCGCTTCAAGGAGTGCTGCACCAAGCAAAATGCCGGTGTCTTCGACCGTGTGATGAATGTCGATGTGCACATCGCCCTGCGCGTGCACCTGCAGGTCGGTCAGCGAGTGACGAGCGAAGGCGTCAAGCATGTGGTCGAAAAACGGCACTCCGGTGTCGATGTCAGAGGTGCCGGTGCCGTCAAGGTTGACACTCAGACGGATCGAAGACTCGCTCGTTACAGGTTCGAGCGAGGCGGAGCGACTGGCAGCAGTCATTCCTTGAATCTTAGCCGCGACCGGCCGAGGGCAAGACACTGCGGCTCCCGGTCGGCGAGCGCACTCGCATTCCAAACGAATCCGCGCCGGGTCAGGCCCCTCCCGGACCAAATGCACGCAGCGCATCGATCAACTGTGTGGTCTCCGCTTCGGTGCCCGCTGTGAGCCGAAGATGCCCGTCAATGCCGAGGTCGCGAATCAGGATGCCCTGTGATCGCAGCGACTCGAACGTTGCCGATGGATCGGTGAACCCGTCCACGAGGAGAAAGTTTGCCCCGGATTGGTGCACTCGGTAGCCCATCTCAGTCAAAGCCACAGTGAGCCGCTCTCGTTGCCCACGAATGTCGGCCACGGTCGCGAGCATTGCGTCCGCGTGCTTCAGCGCAGTGATCGACGCCGCCTGCGTTAAGGCTGACAGGTGGTAAGGCAACCGAACGAGCCGCAACGCATCGACCACTGCCGCATCGGCGGCAAGATACCCAAGCCGAACGCCGGCAAAGGCGAATGCCTTGCTCATTGTGCGAGAGACCAGCAGCCGCGGGCGACCTGGCAACAGTTCCAGCGCACTGGATCGCACCTCTTCGAACTCGTGGTAGGCCTCATCAACAATGAGCATGCCGTCGAACGCATCATACGCAGCGATGACCGTGTCAAGATCAAGCGAGGTGCCAGTCGGGTTGTTCGGCCCACACAGCGCGACAATGCTCGGCGAGTGCTTGCGAATGGCCGCGGTGACCACGTCGGGGGTGAGCGCATAGCCGTCAGGCCGCGGCACCCCAATCCATCTGGTGTCGGTGCCGTCTGCTAAGAGCGGATACATCGAGTAGGTCGGGGTGAAGCTCAACAGTGAGCGCCCAGGCCCGCCAAAGGCCTGCAGCACCTGCTGCAACACCTCGTTCGAGCCGTTTGCCGCCCACACCTGGTCTGCCGTGAGCCCATGCCCCAGGTAGGTGGCAAGTGCGTCGCGCAATGCCAAAAACTCGCGGTCGGGGTACCGATTAACCCCACGCACCGCCTCAGCGAGAGCCGCCGCGATGTCATTGACAACCTCTTCTGGCAGCGGGTGCGTGTTCTCGTTGACGTTGAGGCTCACCGGCACGGGGTCT
The DNA here is from genome assembly GCA_012511645.1 of Microbacteriaceae bacterium. GTDB lineage: Bacteria > Actinomycetota > Actinomycetes > Actinomycetales > Microbacteriaceae > Leucobacter. The sequence continues at coordinate 11,663 of JAAZFP010000113.1, read as the reverse complement.
TGGGGTGCGCCATAAGGTACTTTGCCAACCAAATTGGCGCGAAGGGGAAGATCACTCAGACTCGTCACCGCACCAGTCTAGGACGAAGGCCGCTCGTTACACGTCGATGCCGAGTTCACCAGCACTCAGCACACCCGACACCTCTGCGTAGCGCAACGGAAGCGCAATGGGCTGGCCAGCCTGGACATCAGAACCCTGTAACTGGTTCAGGCGAACAATCTCAGCCACCAAATCTCGAGGATCAACACTCGGATCAACCTCGTTTGCAATCTGCCACAGTGAAGCACCGGGCTGCACGATGACATACCCGAAGTCAGCACCGACGGTCTCATCGGACGCAATTGCTTGAGGGCTCGCAACCAGCGCGGCGACACCGATGAGCACGAGCACTAGGGCGACACCGAGCGTCGACACCACCGCACGACCACGCTTCGTCAGGCGCAAGCGGGGCTGAACCATCGAATGGGTTGTCATTGTTTGGGTCGTCATCGTCGTTCTCCTTGTGCATCGATCATTCGAACCGATTAGAACATCTGTTTCGAACATATCTTCGATTGAATTGAAAATCAACTCTCATCTTCGAATCTTTTGCCAAAAATTTTGCACAACACTCGAACATATCTTTGGCAAGACTCGAAACCGCGAGCTACTGTGTCTGTACAGAGCACTGAATCAGCAACCACTGACATTCACGGGTTTCGGGGCACACACATCGAAGTCCAGACGCTCTCAGCCACATGCGTGGCAAGCCCGACACAGAGAAAGAGCCAAGATGACGAACGCTGATGACCGGCGGCTCAAGCCCCTCACAGAGAAGCAACAGGCAATCCTTGAGTTCATCACTCGCTCAGTCGAGGGCCGCGGCTACCCGCCCAGCATGCGCGAGATTGGCGATGCAGTCGGGCTCTCCTCACTCTCAAGCGTGACCCACCAGCTGAGCCGCCTCGAGCTCGCAGGCCACATCCGGCGCGACCCCAACCGGCCACGGGCACTAGAGGTACTCACCGAGCTTGCCTCGACCAGCCAGGCCATTGGCGACGAGCCACAGGTGCAGCCCGAAGAGGCCGCCTATGTTCCGCTGGTAGGCCGCATTGCCGCGGGTGTGCCGATCACCGCTGAGCAGCAGGTCGAAGAGATCGTCCCGCTGCCCCGTCAGCTGGTCGGCGACGGCCAGCTGTTCATGCTGAAGGTGTACGGCGATTCGATGATTGACGCGGCCATTTGCGACGGTGACTTTGTGGTGATTCGTCAACAGCGCGTGGCTGAGAATGGCGACATTGTCGCGGCGATGCTCGACGGCGAAGCCACGGTGAAGGTGTTCCGCCGCAGAGACGGGCACACCTGGTTGCTCCCCCGCAACAGCGCGTTTGAGCCCATTCTTGGTGACCATGCCGAGGTGCTCGGCAAAGTCGTTGCAGTGTTCCGCTCGCTCTAACTCAGACTCACACCGATGCAGTCAGATACGGCTGAAGCTTCGCGTAGGTCTCGCCGCCAACAAAGGCGTGCACTCGGGTGCCATCTTCAACATATTCGGTCTCAAGCACACGATTCTTTTCGTGCAGCTCAGCAACGAGCTCACCACGGTCGTAGGGCACCGTCACGGTAACCTCTCGATCCGGGATCGGCAGGGCCGCGGCCAACGCTCGCTGCAGCTCTTCTAAGCCTTCACCGGTGCGCGCAGAGACGAACACCGCGTCAGGCGCGAGCCCGTGCAGCACCATGCGCTGTGTGTCATCGATGAGGTCAGACTTATTGAATGCAACGACCTCTGGGATTCCCTGCGCATCGACCTCGGCGATCACGTCGCGCACGGTTCTCAGCTGCGCAGCTGGCTCAGGGTGAGAGCCATCAACCACATGCAAGATGACGTCAGCCGCAGCGACCTCTTCGAAGGTGCTGCGAAACGCTTCGACGAGCTGGTGCGGGAGGTTGCGCACGAAGCCAACCGTGTCAGAGTAGGTAAACCTGCGCCCGTCGGAGGTTTCGGCGTGGCGCACCGTGGTGTCAAGCGTGGCGAACAGCTCGTTTTGCACGAGCACCTCGGCGCCCGTGAGTCGGTTCAGGAGGCTCGACTTGCCGGCGTTCGTGTAGCCGGCAATCGCAACCGATGGCACCTCCCCACGCTTACGGTTTGCCCGCTTCGCCTCACGCGCAGGCGCAAATGATTTGATTTGCTGACGCAGCTTCGCCATGCGTGTGTTGATGCGGCGCCGATCGAGCTCAATCTTCGTCTCACCTGGGCCACGCGATCCCATGCCGGCACCACCAGCACCCACCTGGCCGCCAGCCTGGCGCGACATCGATTCACCCCAGCCGCGCAGCCTCGGCAGCAGGTACTCGAGTTGCGCGAGTTCTACCTGCGCTTTGCCCTCGCGGCTCTTTGCGTGCTGGCTAAAGATATCGAGGATCACCGCTGTGCGGTCGATGACCTTCACCTTCACGACGTCCTCGAGCGCGCGGCGCTGGCTCGGCGCGAGCTCGGTATCGGCCACCACGGTATCAGCCCCGACTGCGGCCACGAGTTCGGCGAGCTCCTGCGCTTTGCCCTTACCCAAATAGGTCGCTGGGTCGGGATTTGCCCGTCGCTGCATCAGCCCGTCGAGCACTTCGGCGCCCGCCGTCTCAGCAAGCGCGGCGAGCTCGCGCAGCGAGTTCTCTGCTTCTTCTTGCCCCTTGGCCGAGGGCGCAGAATAGACGCCAATCAGCACGACCTTCTCGAGGCGCAACTGACGGTATTCAACCTCGGTGACATCTTCAAGTTCAGTTGAGAGGCCCGCGACACGGCGCAGCGAAGCACGCTCGTCTCGCTCGAGGCGAATTGCGTCAATCTCGTGATCGCTCGTCCCAGCGGTATTCGCATCAAGCGCCTGTGCGCCGCTCAGGTCACGAATAACCGTGGCACCTTCAGCTCGTGCGGCACGCGCAAGTACGCGATCCAGCGCGTTCCCGCTGGCAGACTGCCCCTGCTCGGGGTCGTGATCATTCATCTCTGAGGTTGTCATCTGACCTTCAGTGTACGTTTCCCACCTCCGCTTCAGTGTGGTGTTCACCCACAGCGCAGCACTGCAATACTGGTGTGGTGGCCGAACACTATTTCAGCGAGTCCCCCGCAAGCGACACTCGGGTGCGTGAAATTGAGGTGACGCTCGCTGGCACACCACGGCAACTCCTCACTGCGGGTGGCGTGTTCAGCCCCGAACACCTCGACCGCGGCACCGAGGTGTTGCTGCGCAGCATCGCCGACCATGCCGCGCTCACTGCTCCAGGCGCGCTGCTCGATCTCGGCTGCGGGTGGGGCCCAATCGCACTCTCTGCAGCCCTCACCTCGCCCGACCGCGAGGTGTGGGCCGTTGACGTGAACGAGCGGGCTCGCGAGCTGACGACTCGAAACGCAGAGCGGCTTGCGCTTCGCAACGTGCGGGTGGCGGCGCCCGCTGAGGTGCCGGAGACGCTGCGGTTCGCGACGATCCTCTCGAACCCACCGATTCGCATCGGCAAGCTGGCGCTGCACGAACTTCTGCACAGCTGGTTGCCGCGACTCAGCCCCGGTGGCACCGCGCTGCTCGTGGTGGCAAAACACCTCGGAGCGGATTCGCTGCAACGGTGGATCGCGTCAGAATTCGCCGAGCTCCAGGTGACCCGCATCGCGCGCGACAAGGGCTTTCATGTGATCGAAGCAGTTCGCGCTACGGAAGCGTGATTTCTCCGCGGTAGATCAGCTCTGCCGGCCCAGACAGCGACACATGCTCGCCCTCTTCGGTGGGAAACATGCGCACCGCGAGGCGCCCGCCCGGGGTGTCGACGCTCCAACTGTGAGGCATCTGCTCGCCGCCCCAGTGTCGAAACGCGAGTGCTGCGGCGGCGGTACCGGTGCCGCACGATAACGTCTCGCCTACGCCACGCTCGTACACACGCATACGAATTCGGGCCACACCGTCTTTCAGCAGGGGCTCTTCGGGCACCACAAACTCGACATTCGCGCCGTGTTCAGGTGCGGGACCGATCTCTGGCGCCGCGGCGAGGTCAAGGGCATCGAGCTTCGTCTCGTCGGCAAGCACGGTCACGACGTGAGGATTGCCCACCGAAATGCCAAGTCCCGGCCGCGATACATGCAGCCCACGCGCGTTGACGAGGTGATCGTCACCGAGCTTCCACCGGCCCAAATCGACGGTGTACCCGGACACTCCGGGGAGCACATCGCGAATGCCTGCGCGCGTCGCAATCGGCAGAATTTCCCGTCGTTCAGGGGCGACCAGCTGCTCGGTGATGAGATAGTGTGCGAACACTCGGATGCCGTTGCCGCACATTTCCGCAACGGTGCCGTCGGCGTTGTAATAGTCCATGAACCACTCAGCTTCGGGGTCTTCGCTGAGTGCCGCGCGCCCCTCGGGCAGCGCGGCCGACCGCACCGCACGGATCACTCCGTCGGCGCCCACACCGAAATGCCGGTCACAGAGCAGCCGCACCCGCTCAGGGGTGAGCTCAATTACACCATCAGGATCGGTGAACAGCACGAAGTCATTGCCGGTGCCGTGGCCTTTGGTAAACGTCAGGGTGGTCATACTGCCTCGTGTTCCTCACCGCTCGTGGTGCACCACTGCACCTCAGCGTACCGTTTGAACCAGCTCACCTGCCGACGCGCATAGCGTCTCGTCGCGAGCTGGGTCGACGCAATCGCTTCTGCCTCAGTGAGTTCACCGCGCAACTGGGCAATCGCCTGCTGGTACCCAATGGCCTGGCTCGCGGTCTTCCCCCGTTCGAGACCATCGTGTAGGAGCCCCCGCACCTCATCGATGAGCCCCGCCTGCCACATAAGCTCGACGCGGCGGTCGAGACGCTCAACCAGCACCGAGCGTTCGATGCGGGTGCCAATGACAGTCGTGTCGGGCCACCACAGCCCAGGCGAATCGGGCAACTGTGTGACGGCCGAGCCACCGAGCATGGCGATTTCGAGAGCACGCACAATTCTGCGAGGATTCTGTCGATCAATTGATGCCGCCGCAGCTGGGTCGAGCGTTTCAAGCTGCATGAGCAACGAGTCGCTTCCCTCTCGCTCAAGTCTCAACTCAAGCATTGCCCTCAGCTGCTCATCTCGCGGCGGGAACTGAAAGTCATAGATCACGCTCGAAACGTACAGCCCGGATCCGCCAACCAAAATTGCATCATTGCCCCGTGAAGCGATCTCATGAATCGTGTGTCTCGCCTCTGGCTGATACCACGCGACGGTCGCCTCCGCGGTGATGTCCAGCACATCAAACAGGTGATGCGGCACGGCTTGCCGCTCGGCCACGGGCAACTTGGCCGTGCCGATGTCCATGCCGCGATACACCTGCATGGCGTCCTCATTCACGATTTCAACGCGGGTGCCCTGTTTCGCCAACTGCGCCGCGAGCTCAAGCGATAACGCGGTTTTGCCAGTGCCAGTTGCGCCGACCACCGCCCAGAGTCGCGGCGACCGAGAATCCCGCAGATCAGCTCGCTGCTCGTAGCCTTCGCGCGTTGCACCGTCCTGCAGCAGTTGCGTCACAAACCGGCGAATCGCCGCGGTCACGATGGCGCTGCCTACGCAGATACGGTGCGCAGCACCGGCATGCCGAGACCCACGGTCACCGACCCGCCAGCGGATGACTGTGGGGATGGCACGCCGCAGCTTTCGGCCTGACGACGATCCCAGGCGTCACCCGACCTCGTGCGACGCACGGCGTACTGGGTGGTGTCATCTGCGATGATAAAGAATGGCGCGGCAGAGGTAACCGTCGCGGTCACCACATCACCCGGTCGTGGCTCTTCTGCCCCCTCGGGCACCGCAAAGTGCACCAGGCGATTATCTTCAGCACGGCCTGACAAGCGTCGGGTCGCAGCGTCCTTCTTGCCCTCGCTATCGGCGACAAGCACCTGCACCGTGCGGCCGATTTGGGCGTGGTTCTCTTCGAGCGAGATGCGCTCCTGCAATTCCATCAACCGCTCATAGCGCTCTTGCACCACGGCCTTCGGCACCTGGTTCGGCATCGTTGCTGCCGGAGTACCCGGGCGAATGGAGTATTGGAAGGTAAACGCGCTCTGAAACCGTGACGCTTCCACGACGCGCATGGTCTCTTCGAAGTCTTCGTCTGTCTCGCCCGGGAACCCAACAATAATGTCGGTGGTGATTGCCGCGCTCGGGATTCGTGCTCGGACATCGTCGAGAATGCCCAGGAACTTCTTCGAGCGGTATGAGCGCCGCATTGCCTTGAGCACTGCGTCTGAGCCCGACTGAAGCGGCATGTGCAGTGTCGGCATCACATTGTGGGTTTCAGCCATGGCGGCTATGACGTCATCCGTGAAGGCGGCAGGATGTGGGCTCGTGAAGCGCACCCGCTCGAGGCCGTCGATCTCGCCCATTGCCCGCAAGAGCTTGCCAAACGCCTGCCGGTCGCCAAACTCAACGCCGTAGGTGTTGACATTCTGCCCCAGTAGTGTCACCTCGATGGCACCGTCATCGACGAGTGCCTGCACCTCGGCGAGCACATCGCCGGGGCGACGGTCCTTTTCTTTCCCGCGGAGCGAGGGCACGATGCAGAACGTGCAGGTATTGTTGCACCCCACTGAGATCGACACCCAGCCGCTTGACGCGGAATCACGCTTGGTCGGAAGCGTCGAGGGAAAGACCTCGAGCGCCTCGAGAATCTCAACCTGAGCCTCGGCATTGTGTCGCGCACGTTCGAGCAGGGTGGGCAACGAACCCATATTGTGCGTACCAAACACGACGTCGACCCATGGCGCCTTCTCGACGATGGTGCCCTGGTCTTTCTGCGCGAGGCAGCCTCCCACGGCGATCTGCATGCCTTCGCGCTCACGCTTCACCGAGGCCAAATAGCCCAGGTTGCCGTAGAGCTTATTGGCCGCGTTCTCTCGCACTGCGCAGGTGTTGATGACGATGACATCGGCCTGGTCGGTTGGATCGGCGGCGACATATCCGGCGGCTTCGAGTGAACCAGAGAGCCGCTCAGAGTCGTGAACGTTCATTTGGCAGCCGAGCGTGCGCACCGTGTAGCTGCGCGGGCTGCCGTCGGGACGAAGCGCCGCAGGCGATGGCGCGATGAGTGTGGCTGCTGCAGAAGGCATGCGGTAATTCTACCGAGGGGTCTCGGCAAGAATGCTCAACGGAAGGTGACCGTGCCGCGGGCCGCGGAATTATCAAGCGCCTCACGAGCCACACGTATGGCCCGTTCGCCACTCCACCCGCGACGGGCAAGGAAGCCAAGTAACCGTCGTTCTGCAACCTGACGGTCGAGCCCGCGCATCTTGCGCGCACGATCATGGGCGGCCTCGCGCAACAGAGCGTGTTCGGTGTCCTCGTCGAGCTCGGCGAGTGCCTCGTCAATGGCCCAGTCAGGAAGCAGCCGCTCACGAAGCTTTCGCTGAATCTGCGATCGGCTCGCTCGCTTGCGTTCACGCAGCGTCTCGGTCAGCACTCTCGCCAGCCCGAGGTCGTCGAGATAGAGACTCGTCTCACATTCGAGCACGACTTCTTCGATATCAACCGCGTGGTGGCCGATCGCCGCCAGCTCACGACGCAGCTCACCACTCGAACGCGCACGTCGAGCGAGCAGCTTCACCGCGTCGGCGTGAGCGGCCGCAACTGGCTCATGTTCGATCTCGGTGAGATCATCGCTCAGCGTACCGGCTGTGTCCTGCGTGATATCGCCCCGTGTGGCCGAGGCGCTGGCCACAGCCCCTCGCGTCTTCAACTGAATCAGGGGGGCCACACTCGTCGGAGATTGCTGAGCAGAGTCATCCGCGTCATCCGCGTCATCGTGAGCGGCACTCTCGACGGTTGGCGCTGCGCCCCACACCCCTTCCGAACGGCGCGGCTCAGTTGCCGTCACCACCGAGCCAGTGCTTGCCAGCCGCGAACGAAACTCAATGACCTCGGCGAGATCGCCTCGCTCACGAACGGTGTCGGAGGAGGCAGCCTCAGCCGCAGGCAAGAAACGAACCACCATGGCGTCTCCTGTTCAGGGATTAGGCCCCGATGCGCGCCTGCGCATCATCGCCTTGCTCGGCGCTGAGGTCAGCAGCAGGGGCGTTCGGGTCGTCTTTCACGCCCAGCTTGACCAAGATCTTCTCCTCGATCTCGGCGGCAATCTCGGGGTTCGCGATCAGGAAACGACGAGAATTTTCCATGCCCTGCCCGAGCTGGTCACCCTCGTAGGTGTACCAGGCACCACTCTTCTTGATCAGACCGTGCTCGACCCCAAAGTCAATCAGCGAGCCCTCGCGTGAAATGCCAACACCGTAGAGGATGTCAAACTCGGCCTGCTTGAAGGGCGGAGCCATCTTGTTCTTCACGACCTTGACTCGCGTGCGGTTGCCGACCGCGTCAGCGCCGTCTTTCAGTGTCTGAATGCGGCGAATATCAAGACGAACCGATGCGTAGAACTTCAGGGCTTTGCCACCAGAGGTGGTCTCTGGGCTGCCGAAGAACACGCCGACCTTTTCACGGAGCTGGTTGATGAAAATTGCGGAGGTTTTGGTTTGGTTCAGCCCGCCAGTGATCTTTCGCAACGCCTGCGACATCAACCGAGCCTGCAGTCCGACGTGTGCGTCACCCATCTCGCCTTCGATCTCGGCCTTTGGCACGAGCGCTGCAACCGAGTCGATCACGACGAGATCGACCGATCCCGAGCGAATCAGCATGTCTGCGATCTCGAGCGCTTGCTCGCCCGTGTCTGGCTGCGACACCAGCAGCGCGTCAATATCAACGCCCAGCTTCTGCGCATACTCGGGGTCGAGCGCATGCTCTGCATCGATAAACGCTGCGATGCCACCCGCACGCTGCGCATTTGCAATGGCGTGCAGGGTGAGCGTGGTCTTACCAGATGACTCAGGGCCGTAAATCTCAATGATTCTGCCGCGTGGCAGCCCACCAATGCCGAGCGCCACATCAAGCGCGATCGAACCGGTCGGAATCACCTCAACTGGCGGTCGCTCAGTGCTGCCCAGGCGCATAATGGCGCCCTTGCCGAACTGCTTGTCGATGTTCGCGAGTGCAACCTCGAGTGCCTTTTCGCGATCTTTTGGTGCTGCCATGATGTGCTCCTGTGTCGGGGCGATATTCGCCAGTGTTGCCGCCTACCTACTGTCATGCTGAAAACCAGTGACAAGGCGTGGTGACTGCTGCCCTATTGAATGTAGACAGCACCTCAGACATTTCTGCGTTGAGGCGCACATCTGTGCATAACTTGGGCTGCAATTCACCTGTGCACGACGATACGCGCATTCGAACACACATTCGAACGACACGCCGAATTTCGCGAGACAAAGTGCGTTCAAAACAGAGGAAGCAACACCCCACGCACTCCCGCGCAGCCTATTCCGGGTCGCGCAGGCCCCTGCCGTGGCGACGCTCCACTGGCACCTGCAGCTCTTCGCACAGCGCGTTCCAGACGTCGCGCACCGGCACCCCATGCTCAAGGACTTCTGCCGCCGTTTGCGAATAGCGAGCGAGCCAGTGATCCCGAATCAGCACACCGGCATACACGTCACCAAATTCTTCACGCATGGCACGCTGAAACTCGCTGTGCTTCATGCGTCGCATGCCCCTGAGAAAAGAACAGGCGCCCGACCAACCGGCCGAGCGCCTGCATCACGTTCACTCACTAGCGACGAGCCATCAATTCGGGTCGATAGCCTGACACCAGATCGGCAGGAACCGTGTCTGGCACCTGAGCGGTCATCGGGCCGCTCAGCCCTTCAACAATCGCGAGGCGATCGCTCACCTCACCCATAATGACGGACAGCGGCGTCTCAAGCGCGTCTGCAACCGCAGAAAGGATCTCACTGGAAGCCTCTTTTTGCCCGCGCTCGACCTCGCTGAGATATCCGAGAGCAACGCTTGCCTCGCCAGCAACCTGACGCAGCGTGCGCCCCTTCTGCAGGCGGAAGTCACGCAGCACATCGCCGATCTCTTGACGTACTAGTACCATCGCATCCTCCTTCTCGTGCGCCGCCGAAGCAGCGCCCCCCGTTTACCAGCGCCGTGTGTTCTAGCCTATATGTGACCAGTATGCCCGGCGTCACTGAGAATAACCGCCACCAACCCGAGATTATTCCTGAGTATTCACTGAATATGAGTGACATCGACTCAAGTTTCGGGAAAATCGAGCCCAAGTGAACTGAGTTCGTCTGCGAGTTCAATCAGCACCGCTCGAACCGCGGCCTCACGGATGGCCTGCCGATCACCGTCGAACTGCATCAGCACTGCCCGATCGCCAAGCCGCGAACTCACTCCCAGCCACACTGTGCCGGCCGCCTGGCCCGTCTGAGGGTCGGGATCGGGACCGGCAACCCCAGTGGTGGCTAAGCCGATATCGGCAACCATGGCTTCACCGCCCTGCTCTCTGCGCACGGCGCACACGGCGCGCACGCCGCGTGCCATGTGACGTGCCACTTCCGGATGCACTGGACCAGATTCGATGAGCAACGCCTCGTCGACGCCGAGCACCGAGTGCTTCAGCGCCGTGTCGTAGGCGACCACTGCACCCGAAAACACACTCGATGCGCCGGGCACCGAGACGAATGCATCGGCAAGCAGCCCGCCCGTCAACGACTCAGCAACGGCAATGCGCCACCCAGCAGCAGCGATCTGCTCGAATCGTGCTTCCGAGAGCGCCACCGTTGCGTCGGGCACGAGGGCTACTCCGAGGCCTTCGGCAGGTGCTTTGTCATCCGCATGAAGTTCACCACATAGTCGATACCGCTTGCAATGGTGAGCACCACAGCGATGGTCATCGTGATGATGTTGACCCAGATCACCCAATCACCAAAGATCGAGGCGAACGGAAAGAGTGCGAGCGCAATTGCCACCGCCTGTGTCACCGTCTTGAGCTTGCCCATCCAGGCCGCCGCGACAACAACCGTGCGAGCTTCGAACAACCGATGCACCGTGATGCCGACCTCACGAATCAGCACCACGATCGTGACCCACCAGGGCAGCTCTCCGAGGATCGACAGCCCGACCAACGCGCTTCCCGTCAGGAGCTTGTCTGCGATCGGGTCGAGCAGCTTGCCGAGATCGGTGACGAGGCCCCGGGAGCGCGCCAAATAGCCGTCCCACGCGTCTGTTGCGATCGCCAGCACGAAGAACACGGCCGCAGCCCATCTCAGCGGCCCATCGGCAGAACCATCTGCGAGCAGCATCCACAGAAAGAACGGTGTCGCGATCATGCGGACAATCGTGATGATGTTCGCGATGTTCCAGTTGCTCGGTGCCTGCTGCGCAGGAGACGTTGAGGTCATGTTGCTTCTAGTCCCGCCCAGTCAGTTGCCATGCGTCTTCGCTCTCGGCTTCGTCTTCATCGTTGCCGTACGAAGCCGACGACATCCCGTAATCAGATGACACTGCCCCACCACTGACAGGAGCAGGGGCACCTGTGATCTTGGCAACGGTCTCGGCCAGCTGTTCTGGAGTGACCAGTACGTCGCGCGGCTTCGAGCCCTGGCTCGGGCCCACAATGTTGCGAGACTCCATGAGGTCCATGAGGCGCCCCGCCTTCGCAAAGCCAACGCTCAGCTTTCGCTGCAACATCGAGGTGGAGCCGAGGTGCGCCAGCACCACCATCTCGACTGCTTGCAGCAGAACAGCAAGATCGTCACCGATGTCGGCGTCGAGCTCTTTCTGT
>JAAZFP010000008.1 GCA_012511645.1 Microbacteriaceae bacterium | reverse complement strand
TTCGAGACTCGAATCCCCTCGGCGTCGCGCTCATAGCGAACGAACGGGATCGGCGACGTGTCGGAGCGGAAAGGTGTTCCAGTGAGGCACAGCCGACGATCGGCATGCTCATAGGCATCGTGCAGGGCGTCACCCCACGAGAGGCTGTCACCACCGTGGTGAATCTCATCCATGATGACAAGCGTCCGGGCCGAGCCGCAGAGGTGCGCGTGCAAGTACGGCTTCATGGAGACCTGCGCGGAGGTCACCGCCACGCCGTGGTACTCGCGGGAAACCCCGCCCTGGTTATTCGAGAACTTGGGGTCAAGGCGGATGCCGACCCGGGCCGCCGCTTCCGCCCACTGGGTCTTGAGGTGGTCGGTCGGCGCGACGACGATCACACGGTTAACGGTGGCGTCGGCGAGGAGCTCCGTCGCGATCCGGAGAGCGAACGTGGTCTTACCTGCGCCAGGGGTTGCGGACGCGAGAAAGTCGCGCGGTTGCTTCTCGACATACAGGTCGAGCGCTTCCTGCTGCCAAGCACGCAGACTTCCCGCAGTACCGCGTGGTGCGCGGTTTGGGAACGCGGGTGACAGGTGTTCGGCGGCGTAAGTACCAACCTGATGAGCTGAACGATTCGATGCCATCGGAACGCTACTCATGCAGAAATTCGGCCTCGCTTTCGGGTACTAATCACTTACTGTTCAACCGTATCCCCACCCACCGACGCCCGGTCTTCGCTAGCGTTCGACACCGACTCAGTCGCCACGGCCGCGAGCGATTCCGGAACGGCCGGTGCATCCTCAAGGAGAGCGTAAAGCGCCACGGCGGAGGTGGCTGCGACATTGAGCGAGTCCACCTCGTGGTGCATGGGAATGACAATCTTATGCCCGGATTCGCGAAGCGCACCCCGGCTGAGCCCGTGGCCCTCTGTTCCCAACAGAAGCGCGACGCGCTCCGGGCGTTTCGCCGCGAACTGTCTGAGCGTCACCGCGTCGTCCTCGAGAGCGAGCGCGGCGAGCTCAAACCCGTGCTTGCGGAACAGCGCGCCAGCCTCCGGCCATTCCGGGAGCCGAGTCCAGGGCACCTGCAGCACCGTACCCATCGACACGCGGACGCTGCGACGATACAGGGGATCCGCACATTCGGGAGTCACGAAGACGGCGTCCGCGCCGATGCCAGCAGCATTGCGAAATGCCGCGCCAACATTCGTGTGGTCCACGATGTCTTCCAACACCAGGACGGTCTTGGCCGTACGGAGTATCTCCGCGGGATCGGGCAGCGCAGGACGATGCATCGCGGCCATGACGCCGCGGTGCATCCGATACCCCGTGAGCTTCTCCAGCAGCTCCTCGCTTCCGAGAAACACCGGCACGTCAGGGAACTCGGCGAAGAGCGACTCAGCCTGCGACAAGAATTTTTCTTGCGTCAGCAGCGAACGCGGTTGGTGCCCCGCAGCGAGGGCCCGACGAATCACCTTCTCCGACTCCGCCATGTAAAGTCCACCGGCTGGCTCGAGCTTCCGGCGCAGCGCGACGTCGGTGAGGTTCGCGTAGTCCTCAAGCGCCGGGTGGTCGAGTGAAGTGATCGGGATAATACGCATCCGCCGATTTTCTCACGGGTTGTGCAGGCGGAGACCCGATAGATTTCGAGGAGTCGATTGGAGAGGCATTCATCGTGGATGAATCGGGTTACGTTCGTGCCGGAGCCGAAGAGCTCGCCGATTTTCTCGCCTCGCGGTCCGCAGCAGTGATCACGGGTGCCGGGCTGTCGACAGACTCTGGCATCCCCGACTATCGGTCCCCAAACGCTCCGAAGCGCACGCCGATGACGTGGCAGGACTTCGAGGGTTCCGAGGAACGTCGAAAAAGGTACTGGTCCGGCGCCGCGATTGGCTGGCGACGGTTCGACAAGTTCTCGCCGAATGCCGGACACAGGGCACTTGCGCAACTCGAAATCTCCGGGCACGTCCGCGGAATCGCAACCCAAAACGTCGACGGGCTCCACCTACGCGCTGGCTCCAAACGGGTCATCGAGCTCCACGGACACCTGCGCAGCGTTCGATGTCTCGAGTGC
>JAAZFP010000007.1 GCA_012511645.1 Microbacteriaceae bacterium | reverse complement strand
CTGCGAAGCAAGACCTTCGTGATCGGCATGGTGATGACGATGCTCGGCTTGCTGTTCGTCTTTGCGATGAACGTGGTGATCCCGGTGTTCTTGCAGACCGCAAAGGGCATGACTCCGCTCGGTGCGTCGTTGGCGCTCGCGCCGGGCATCCTGCTCACCGTCGCGATGGGACCCATCGCGGGTCGCATGTTTGACCGTCACGGTGGCAAGCTCATCGTTCCGCTTGGATTCCTAGTGATGGCCATCTTCTGCAGCCTTGTCGGCTGGGTTGCCGGTGGCCCGTCGGTCGTGCTCTTTGGGCTGCTCTATGTGCCAGCGGTGTTGAGCACCGCGTTTGTGATCGGGCCCGCGCAGACCTTTGCGCTTGCGCAGCTCGACCGTGAGACCGGCCCGCACGGCGTGACCCTGATCAGCACAAGCTTTCAGATCGCAGGTTGCGTCGGCACGTCGCTCGGCCTTGGCATCTACGGTGCTATTGACCAGCGCGGATTGAGCGCCGGTGTGCCATTCGCTGATGCGTCGCTGCACGGCTTTCAGGCTGCGGTGCTGCTCGTAGTAGTCACGTCATTTGTTGGTGTCGCGCTTGCGATTCGCTCGACGAAGCTGAGTCAGCGTGCTGCTCGTGCGGTGGCTGCGTGAGCCTCTACGTTTGTGAGTCTGTGACGCTGGCCAATCCTGTCCAGACTGCTCACTTGGTATGGCAGTGCGGAGGCTCCCATCGCTAGGCTCCCGTCTATGGAGCTCTCGTTAGACATTGGCTCAGCAATTCTGAGTGTAATTACGGCAATCTGCATTCCGTTTGTCGTCTGGTGGATCGGAAAATCGAGCCGCGAGGCCGAAGATGACCGCAAGGCGCGAGCAGATGAGCGTGCCGAGAATTCACTCAAGCTTGAGAAGGAATCTCACGCGCGCCAATTGCAAGCCGAAGCTCGGCAGCTGCAATCAGAGGCTCGTCAGGTCGACGAGCAGGCCTATCGTGAGAAGGTGCAGCGTCAGGAAGAGCTGAAGGAAGTGTTCGAGATTCACGAATCTCTCACGCAGCCGCAGGTATTCGAAGCGCTTTCGGCAAGCAATGCGGGAGCATCAGAACAGCAGTATCTCGTGTCGCTCCATGCTCGCGCCGCCTACCGATTCAAGAGCTTCTCAGATGAATTCATGCTGCCCGAGAACGTCGTTGAACTGGTCAGTGGTGCGTTGCTCAACATTCACAACAAATATCCGAAAGAGACTGGGCCCGCCCAGACCCTGTTTGTTGAGAAGGTCGCACAAAAGCAGAACCACGAAAAGAATGAGTGGGTGCAGGATCGCATCGGCGAGCTCGCGGCACGTCTCACTGGCACGGTCGTTGCGCGCGGCGAATCTGCGCGGGTACAGCAGGTATTCCAAGATCTCTTTGCGAGCGTGCGGGTAACGAAGGGTGGCCAGGCGGTTCAATTCACGCTGCCTGGCGATGCGGGCAAGATTTGGTTCTCTGGCAGTGGTCGCGGCGACTTGCCAGCAGGTTTTGGGCACATGGGTGTGAAGGGGTGCACTCTGCGCCTCATGAGGCGTAGTTTGCAGGAGCACAACGATTCCGGTGCGAAGCTTGCTGACGAATTCGCTACGGGGATACGGGATCGAGCGAAGTCCGAGCCAGTGTGCGGGTGCGGCATACCGCTGACGTTCTCGAGCGCTCCTGTGGCTGCGGTCGCTGAAGCGGTAACTGCTGAGACGGCGGCTGTTGAGGCGGCGGCGGCTGTGAAGTCGGCCGCAGTGGTGTCGTAGGGCAGTATCGCGGAGCTAGGCCCGCACTGCAGGATCCCCGAGCTCGCAGCGGGCAGCAGGATCGGTGCCCACATGCGGCACGTCGAGCACGACACCGCCGCTCGGCCCGAGCGCGGCCTCGACTCGCTGCCTGAAGAACCCGAGGCCCTTCGCGCTGAGCATGCCGTCGTGGGTGAGATAGACGCGCTTGGGGGCGTTGACGAGCACAAAATCCATCACCTGAGCCACGTTCGACCATGGTGAGCCGATGGGCACCCCGAGCACGTCGGCAACGAACGGTGCGCGGGTGAGGCAGTCGCCGCCCCAGGCGAGGGTGCCGTTGACCTGCACACCGACGTTTTCGATCACCGGGATGCTCGAGTGGATCATCTCGTGACGCCTGCCATAGAAGTCGAGCACGAAGGGCCCAGCCGTGTGGTGATCGGTTTCGGCGACGGTGTGCACGCGGTCGGTAATGCCGGCCTCGGCGAGTGAGCGAGCGGTGACTTCGGTGGTGAAGATGGGTGCTTCGGGTGAGGCTGCGCGAAGCGCCGAGATGTGTTCTGGTGTCCAGTGATCGGCGTGTTCGTGGGTGATGACGATCGCGGCGATCGGCGCAGCGGTGCTGAGCGCGGCGGCGAGTTCTTCGGTGCTTGAGAAATTGCCCGGATCAATGAACAGGGATGAACCATCGAGCTCAACCACGAGCCCCGCGTGTGAAAGTCGAAAGCATCGCATACGCCGAGTCTAGGGCGCCCAAAGAAAGTTTTTGCCCGATTTGGACGATGGGGTGAAGCTGTGGCAAGATAGTGGGGTTGCTGACGCGCGGTTCGCGAAGAAGCAGCGAGTACCTGGCCCCATCGTATAGCGGCCTAGTACGCCGCCCTCTCACGGCGGTAACGCGGGTTCGAATCCCGCTGGGGTCACAGTGAGAAAACCCCCGCTCCGGCGGGGGTTTTCTTGTTTTTGCTGTCGTGCGGGTTCAGAGCAACCGTTCAGTGAGCGCCGCGTCGCCCCGGCGGTGATCCAGGATCGTAATGACTTGCACGAACCGCTCTTCTTCGAACTGCTGATGCCAGAGGCGTCTGTGAAGGTTTCAGTGCTGACAACGCGCAGGCAGAACCGCCAGACTGGCGGCTGGTGCGCGTGCTCAGCGATCCAGTCGAGTGCGGCTTCGACTGTGTTGAGACAGCGTTCTGTCTCGTGCGGATCTTCAGGGCAAGAGGCAAATACATTGCCTGCGAACTTCCGTGTGTTTCTGCGGGTAAACGCGAATGTCGGTGGTGTGGTGGACACTAGTCACATGGGCATCCCGATCACTTCCACCCCGACCTTCGTGGCCGAGCTCGACAGTGTTGTCAGCCGTCTCGAAGACGTCGAACGGCGTGCCCGCGCCCTTGATGCGGAACGCATGAAACTCATGGCTGCCGCGTTCGATATCGCAGTCCTCCACAACGATGAGGCAGACACGGACGACTACACGTTCATCCCCGAAGGCCGCTCCGGTGAAATCGCGTACCGGTCGATTCGTGCGGAGATCGCGACGAGTATGCGGTTGAGTGAGACCACGATTGATCGGAAGCTCTCTCACGCGCACGTTCTCACCCTGCATTACCCCCGGGTGCTTGACTCGCTTGCGCGTGGCCTGATCAATGAGCGGCATGTGTCAACGATTCTTGACGCGGCAGAGGTGATTGGGTTCAGTGCTGATCCCGAACACGAAGCAAGGCGCGCCAGCTATGAAACGGCGGTGCTGAAGGTTGCGGAGGG
>JAAZFP010000112.1 GCA_012511645.1 Microbacteriaceae bacterium | reverse complement strand
GAGAACCGAAGTAATGGTAAACGCTTGACCTGGCCAGTCCCGCACGTTCAGCAATCGCTCGCATGCTCGGCAGGTCACCGGTTTCTTCAAGAAAAGCATGCGCGACATCAAGCAAGAGTCGCTCCTGGTTGGCGCGATGTTCGGCAACTGTTGCCGCACTGATGCGTGGCATCCATACCGCCTCTCAGCTCTCCAGCCCGACCACTCTTCTTGAAACCATACACCGGGGTCATTTTTTCTCTGACGCGATTTGGAGGTCGGTGACGAACCTAGGAATCGAGAGGAGTCAACTTGCCATCAACCATCTCAACAACTCGATCACAGTGCCCAAGAACGTCATGATCATGAGTCACCATCATGGTGGCGACGTTACGTTCGTGACATTGTTCGGCAAGCAACTCTACAATTTGCTGACTCCGTTGGCGATCGAGGGCCGCCGTCGGCTCATCAACCAGCAAGAGTTCAGGATTGGTCACGAATGCGCGGGCGATCCCCACGCGTTGACGTTCACCCCCTGAAAGCTGGCGAGGTAAGTTCTTCGCTTTATGGGCAATACCAACCGCATCAAGCAGGGGCATCGGGTCGAATGATGACGGGCCTTTGGAGATCTTGTTGACCAACCGTAGCTGATCGGCAGCGTTCAACGCGGGAATGAGGTTGCCGGCCTGGAATACGAACCCGATATTGTGCAGCCTGAATTTTGCGAGTTTGCCCTGTGAGCGTGCGAGTCGAGCGAGATCCTGACCGAGCACATTCACGGAACCACTATCTGGAGTCGCCAGTGCGCCAGCGACTGCCAGGAGCGTCGATTTACCGGCACCTGAGGGCCCGATCACACCAACAAATTCGCCAGGCGCTATGTCGAGGTTGACGTTATCGAGGGGGCGAACCTTGCTGTCACCATCACCAAGTTCAAGGGTTGCTCCGCGAAGCGAAAGCGCAGCTGTTGACATTATCGCTGACCTCCCAGGGCCGTCAGTGGGTCTATTCGAGTAATGCGAAGTATCGCAACCGCCGCACCAACGAGTCCAAGCGCGATGGTCAGCAGCGATGAGGTAAGGATCGGTGTGACTTCCAACGCGAATGGCATCCCTGCGGGCATTGCCGCACCGAAAGCGACACCGGCTCCGACGCCGACCGCGGTAAATGTGACCAGCAAGATCGATGCCTGTGTGAGGGAGTCACGCAGCAGGTAGCGGCCAGGCGCGCCGAGTGCTCGAAGCACTGCGAGTTCGTGCTGACGTTGAATGGTCCAGACCGTGAAGAATGCGCCCACGACCAGAGCACAAATCGCATACAAGAACACCTGGATCATGCTCAGCGTCAGCGTCTCAGCTTCGTATCCAGGGGATGAGTTGAACGATTCCTGCAGGGCGACCGTGGTGGTGGTTGCCGCGAGGTCCGCTGAGCTGAAGTCGAAACCATCTTCTGCCTGAATCGCGATGACGCTCGCCACATTGAAATCGAGGGCATCCACCTGTTCTTGTGTGGGAAAGCCTGCCTGTGCGGCACCGGAGGCAATCAGCCGCCAGGTATCAAGGTGCAGGTAAGCCATATCGACGTGACCGAAGGTGGCCTGGCCTTCGGTGAAGCCTACGACTTCACGCTCCGTGTCGACCCGGTCGAGGGTGATGACAGTGCCGAGTTTGAGCCCTTCAGCTTTTGCGGTCTCTGACACCACGATGCCGGTGAGACCTGCCAGGGTTTCACCGTCAGACACATCTGGAAGGAGAAAGGAGTCGGGCTGTATGCCAAACAGCGAAAGATCAATCTGCGTGCCGTCTTCCGTTGTGGCATTCGTCATGCCTGCGCCAACAGGTTCCGCATGTATGACACCCGGCTGCGACTGCCATGTCTCAACTTGCCCTGCATCAACGACTGACCTGGAAAAAGCGTTATCGGTCTTGGTGCCCTCGTCAAAGGCGAATGCCGTCACCGGTAGCGATTTGAGCCCCGACACTCCGTCATTGACGAGCCCAGACGACAGGCCAGACAGCATCACCATGAGCACGGCGATGAGCGAGATAACCGCACCCATCAAACCGAAGCGTCCACGCGCGAATCTCAATTCTCGTATAGCGAGAAACATGTGACCCTTCCCAGTCGACACATAAATATCGACACTGTGTCGACAACATGTCA
The DNA here is from genome assembly GCA_012511645.1 of Microbacteriaceae bacterium. GTDB lineage: Bacteria > Actinomycetota > Actinomycetes > Actinomycetales > Microbacteriaceae > Leucobacter. The sequence goes on along the minus strand of JAAZFP010000112.1, from coordinate 793 downwards.
ACACTATGTCGATATCTCTGTGAATGTGCCGAGAGATCCCGGCAGGAAGGGTCGGTTCACGCGAGAAGCACTGTTGTGCGCCGCCGGGGGCGAACCGTCTGATGCTGGAGTGTTGGTACTCGCCGTAGTTGACTTGATCCAGCGTCTCCGCTGCACCAACTCTTACTTATTTACTCAGAACAGAGAGCGTGTTGAGTGCAGCCACATCTGTAATCGTGATCTGCCCCTGACCGTGCTGCGAAATCACGCCCGAGTCCGTGAGTTTGCGAAGCTGGCGACTGAGCGATTCTGGCGTGGTGGACAGGAACGACACGACGTCCTTCTTCGCCAAAGGGAGTATCACTTCAATGGTGCCTTGCGGTCCTGGCTTTCCCGGAAGTGAGAGGAGGTAGTCAGCGAGGCGCGAACTCACATTCCCTGAGACGACAGATGCGAGTCGAATCTCTGTCTCGTTCAGGCGTTGGCTGACTCCTTCAACTCCGGCTAGCTTGCCGACCTGTTTCTCGATTTTGGTCACGCACGATGGGCACGAGAAGCCCTCTGCGCGCAACAGGGTGTGGGTGGTGTCAGAACTATTTGCCATGTTTCGTCCTTTCGCGTTGCCTCGAGACCGAGGCATGACCACGGGGCTCCTGGCTATCGTGATCCACGACTGATGACGCGGTTGAGGAACCGCCTTGATCTAGATCCAGGCATCTCTGCGCCTCGCTGTGGGGCACAGCCTTACGATAGGCCCAACCTCAGGCTGCGTGTTCACGAGGTCTGTAGGACGAAAATAGCCTCCGGCCAAAGT
>JAAZFP010000111.1 GCA_012511645.1 Microbacteriaceae bacterium | reverse complement strand
TGTACCCGACGTACCTCAGCCATCACACCAGTAGAGGTTTCGTTGTGGGGGTAGGCGTAGACGTCAATACCGGCGGCGGCTTCGGCCTCGCTGCGACTGCCCGCTGGAGCCTCGCGAATATCTGGTTGCTCAAGCCACGGCGCGCGACTCGCGGCGGTGCCAAACTTCGCGCCAAACTCGCCAAAGGTGAGGTGCTGACTGCGTTGCTCGATGAGCGAGTGCACCGCCGCATCCCAGAACGAGGTGGCGCCGCCATTCGCGAGCAAGACCTCGTAGCCCTCCGGGGCGCGAAAGAGCTCTCGAAGCCCCTCACGCACACTGCCGACGAGGTTCTTTACCGGTGCCTGCCGATGCGAGGTGCCGAGCACCCCGGGCTGCAGCGAGGCGAGAAACTCAATCTGTTCGGTGCGAACCTTTGATGGGCCGCACCCAAAGCGACCGTCGGCGGGCAAAAGGGCAGCTGGAATGGTGATATCGGCCATGCTTCTATGTTAGAGGTGTGCGCCAGCGCTTCGGCATGGAATAGGCTGGAGCAACCTAGAAAGGTACGGAGGTGCAAGTGACCGATCTCATCGACACGACTGAAATGTACCTGCGCACCATTCTTGAGCTTGAAGAAGAGGGCATTGTTCCTCTGCGCGCTCGCATCTCAGAACGTCTCGGTCACTCTGGTCCAACGGTGTCACAGACGATCGCTCGCATGGAGCGTGACGGCCTTGTCGTGGTCAGTGACGATCGTCACCTTGAACTGACCGACGAGGGTCGACCGAAAGCCGTGCGCGTGATGCGCAAGCACCGGCTCGCTGAGCGGCTGCTTGCCGATGTGATTGGTCTCGAGTGGGAGTTCGTGCACGACGAGGCGTGCCGCTGGGAGCATGTGATGAGCGAGCAGGTGGAGCGCAAGCTGCTCGGCATGCTCGGCAACCCGGTTGAGTCGCCCTATGGCAACCCGATCCCCGGTCTCGAAGAACTCGGTGCGCGCGCTGCGGTGCAAATGAACGCAGGCATTATGAGCGCGGTGAGCCTCTTCGATGACGGCAGCACGCAGGTGCGGGCTCGCATCAGACGGCTCGCTGAACCCGCACAGGTTGATCCGGAGCAGCTGCGTCTCTTTGACCAGGCTGGCTTGCGACCTGGTGCAATAGCACTCTTCACTTTTGACGGCGACGTCATTCGCATTGAGGCCGAGCGCGATGAGGCGCCCGTGCCGCTTGAGCTTTCGCCCGAGGCTGCCGCGCACATTTTTGTGACGCGTTAGCTACGCTTGCCCCACCCCTCATCCACCCCGTAACAGAGACGGATCGCGCGAACGAGCGATCTACCGATGGAGCCGATAACTCAAGGAGTACCAGTGACGCACCAGACACCTGAAGCGTATATTCACGACGTCGCAGCAGCGGCCGCCAACCGCAGCCACAACGAACCTGAGTTCTTGCAGGCGATGAGTGAAGTGCTCGACACCCTGGTGCCGGTGCTGCAAGAGCACCCCGAATTCGTTGACGCGGCCGTGCTCGAACGGCTCGTAGAGCCCGAGCGGCAGATTCTGTTTCGTGTGCCTTGGCTTGACGACAACAACAAGGTTCAGGTGAACCGTGGCTTTCGCGTGCAATTCAACTCGGCGCTTGGCCCGTTCAAGGGTGGGCTGCGGTTTCATCCAAGTGTGAATCTGTCGGTCATTAAGTTTCTTGGCTTTGAGCAGATCTTTAAGAACGCGCTCACCCGCCAGCGCATCGGTGGGGCAAAGGGCGGCAGCGATTTCGACCCACACGGCAAGAGCGACGAAGAGGTCATGCGGTTCTGTCAGAGCTTCATGAACGAGCTCTACCGCTACATTGACGAGCAGACCGACGTGCCCGCCGGTGACATCGGCGTGGGTGCGCGCGAGATCGGCTACCTGTTTGGTCAGTACCGACGCATCACCGGCCGTCACGAGTCTGGCGTGCTGACCGGCAAGGGCAAGGTCTGGGGCGGCGCCGAGGTGCGCACGCAGGCTACGGGGTATGGCACCGTGTGCTTCGCGCAGGAGATGTTGAATCGCACGGGCGAAGACATTGAGGGACGCCGTGCGCTGGTGTCTGGTTCGGGCAACGTGGCAATCTACGCGATTGAGAAGATCACGCAGCTCGGTGGCATCCCGGTGACAGCGTCTGATTCGTCGGGCTACATTGTCGACGAGCAGGGCATTGATGTGGAGCTATTGCGACAGATTTAAGAGGTCGAGCGGGGTCGCGTCTCGGATTACGCCGAGCGCAAGCCGGGTGCACGATTCATCGCCGATGGTTCGGTGTGGGATGTGCCGGGCGAATTGGCGTTCCCGTGCGCGACGCAGAACGAGCTCGATGAGCGTGGCGCTCGTGCGCTGCTTGCCGGCGGTGTTCGCGCCGTCGCAGAGGGCGCAAATATGCCCACGACCCCAGAGGCGGTGCAACTGTTTCAGCAGTCGGGTGTGCTCTTCGCGCCGGGCAAGGCCGCAAACTCGGGTGGCGTTGCGACTTCGGCGCTCGAGATGAGCCAGAACGCGTCACGCGACCGCTGGGACTTCGAAAAGAGCGAGACTCGTCTGCACCGCATCATGCGCGATGTGCACGACGCCTCGTTCGAAGCCTCGGAGCGATACGGTCGCCCCGGTGACTATGTGCTCGGAGCAAACTCGGCCAGTTTCGTCACCGTCGCGCAGGCGATGATCGAGCAGGGCGTCGTCTAAATATTTCGAGAAGAATTCGGGGCTGTCCGGCCACCTTCCGGCCGAAATGTTGTTCAAAAACCTTCAAGTGTAGGTTGAGCTTTTGCTCGATGTCGAGAGATCTGTGTGGTGAAGGATCGTTGAAATCATGCGGATCTTTCACTTTTCCTGTACGAAAACTTCTGAGCGTGTGACAATTTCGTAATATTCGGTTAGGCTTGACAAAGTTTTTCGCCAGCACGGCAGACAAACCCCAAAGCGCAAGCACAAAGTAAGGCAAAATCTGTGACTCAGACCCCCGGTACAGTTCAGGCTCCCGGCACTGAAGTAGTGGCCCAGACGGTTCTCGCTCCTCAGCAACGCTCGTTCAAGAAGATGTTCCGCATGATTGGTGCGGGCGCGCTCAGCGCCACGCTCGTCGGCGTCTTCGCACTGCCCGCATACGCGTCAAGCAGCAACTCAGGCTCGATCGGCACCGCCGAAGAAGCGCAGGTTGCCTTCGCTCAGGCCCTGACCACCAGCTCACTGCCAGACATTGCAGTGCCGGCCCAGTTACCCACGGCAGAAGAGCAAGAGCTCGTCATTGAAACTCCGGTTGCTGCCACTGCCGCAGAGGGCCCGCGTTACGCAGCGCTCCCCGCGGGTGTTGGGTCATCAGGTCTTGTTGCTGCTGCCTACGCGCAGCTGGGCGTTGGTCAAGACTGCACCGACATGGTCCAGAACGCGCTTGCAGCTATTGGCATGACGACAAGCCGCCTTGCCGGTGGCCCTGACCTTGGTGTTGGCAGCTTCGCCTCATTTGGTGCCGTCTATACCTTTGATGCTTCAGCACTTGCTCCCGGTGACATCCTGGTGTGGCCAGGTGCCCCGCATGTGGCAATTTATGTCGGTGGCGGCCAGGCCGTGCACGGCGGTTGGGGCTACAACACCGTGATGGCTGGGTTGCAGAATCACGGCGCATACCCGAACTACGTCGTTCGCGTCTGATACGCGAAGTGTGAAAAAGAGCGTCGCCATCGGCGGCGCTCTTTTTCGTTACACTGTGAGAGTTCGCCTTGGTAGCTCAGTGGATAGAGCACCGCTCTCCTAAAGCGGGTGTCGAAGGTTCGATTCCTTTCCAGGGCACTGCTGTGTGTATGACCTGTTCGTATGTGTCCCGCGCGGGAACCATACTGGCGAAGTGTCGCGGAAGTGTCGCGTGGCTTAGGTGGCGCCAAGTGGCGGGTCGATGAGCAACCCGGCCCGCTCGCTCAAATACTGTGCGAGCGTTAGCGCTCCCGAAAGGGGGGCGCCAGCCCGCCAGCGCACCCGCACTTCGCCCTCGTCGAACCCAATCGGATCCTCGGCGCCCAGGTTCGCGACTGATTCGGGTGTCAGCGTTAACGCGTGCGCATCAAAATTGACGACGGTGCCCTCGGGATACCCGCCCTTGAGTGCCGCCGCGGCGAGGTCTTTGCGATCCTCGCGCGACACTGACTGATAGCCCACGCGACCACGCTCAGCAGCCCGAGTGACCTTGCCCGCGGCCCAGAGCTCACCGCTTTCGCCGAGCAGCAGGGTGCCAAGTCGCCACACGGCCCCCTCTGGCGCCATGGTTGCGGCGCGAGGGAATATGAGCAGTCGCTTGCCCGGCTCGACGAAGCGGGCGAGCGCCTCGGTGGGCACCCGGGCATCACTCAGCTGGGCCGCGGTGTCGCGGCAGGTCGCGCGTGCGCGCTCACAAGCATCACGATCTCTCACCCAGCCAGTGTATTCACGCAATAGGCTTGGGGTGTGACTTTTCATGGCGCGATCTCAACCGTCGAAGTCGAACGCAAGTACGCGGTCGACGAGGGCCGCACGCTGCCCTCAGGTACAGACTTTGCCACGATTGGGTGCTCTGTTGACCCTGCGGAGCGGCACTCCATGCAGGCGACCTACTTTGATACCCCCGACGGGGCGCTCGCTGCGCAGCGGCTCGCGCTGAGGCGTCGCATCGGTGGAAAAGACGCTGGCTGGCACCTGAAGTCGAAGGGCGACGACGGCGCGCACGAGCTGCTGTGGCCCGACTCGCAGGAGATGCCCGACGGGGTGCGCGAGGTGCTGCGCGAGAAATTTGGCGAGAATGAGGGTCACGATCAGCGAGGCAGCGACACCGCGGCTCCGCGGGTGAACGCGATCGCGACGCTGCACACGATTCGCGACACAACGGTGGTGCGCAACAGCGATGGTGAGGCGATCATCGAGCTTGCCGATGACACGGTCGACGCCACGAACGAGCTCACCGGACGCCGTCAGCAGTGGCGTGAGTGGGAGGCAGAGCTGCTCCCGGCGGCCGGTTCTGATGCTGCGACTGGCGCAAAGCTGCTTGACCTCGTCGAGCCGTTGCTCGTTGCCGCCGGAGCAACGCGGGTGCGCGGCACCTCAAAAATTCAACGTGCCATGCGGCAGGAGGCTGAAGAACGATGACCAAGAAGAAACCATCGGTGAGTCCCGAGGCCAGGCGAAAGCAGATCATCATCGGCATCATCATGGGTGCCATCGTCGGTGTGGTGATTAGCCTGCTCACACAGTTTTGGCTCTGGCTGCCGGCCGGCGTTGCGCTGGGGCTCGCGAGCGGCGCGATTATGAAGCCGCCGGAGCAGTAGACTTCAACACGCATTCATCCCCAACGACGAGGCATCACATGCACCCCACTATTTTTGAACAGAACCCACCCGCGCCATCGATTGTTGATCAGTCGCTTGCCGGCACGAAGCTCGCGTGCTTTTGGATCGAAGACGTCGCTGACACCGCGGTGCGCTACCCCCACGTTCCCGGCTCGCTGAACGCTGACGATGTGGTGGTCGGCGGTGGCTACGCGGGGCTCTGGACCGCGATCAAGCTGAAGACCGAACACCCCGATCGCCGCGTCGTGCTGCTCGAAGCAAAGCGCATCGGCGGGGCGGCCTCGGGCCGCAACGGCGGCTTCTGCGAGGCGAGCATCACGCACGGTGAGCCGAACGCCGAGTCTCGTTGGCCGGACGACGTTGAGCAGCTTCGACGCATGGGCTACGAAAACCTCGACGCCATGGAGGCGTTCATCACTGAACATGGCCTCGATGTTGATTTCGAGCGCACCGGCCAGCTCTCCGTCGCCAACGAGCCGTACCAGGTGGAGTGGCTGGGCGAGAGCCCCGATCCGCTTGTCGAGACGCTTGACGCGAAGGCGGTGCAGCAGCGCATCGCGTCGCCGACGTTCTTGGGTGGTGACTTCTCGCCGCACGAGAACGCAAACCTGCACCCCGCAAAGCTCGCGCAAGAGCTCGCGAGGCATGCCGCGAGCATCGGTGTTGAAATCTTCGAGCACTCGCGGGTCATCACGCTTGCCGGTGACGAGGGGGAGCCCCTCCGCTTCGAGACCGAGCACGGTGTGGTGACGGGTCAGCGCGCGGCGCTCTGCACGAATGTGTTTCCCTCGCTGCTCAAACGCTATGTGTTTCACACGGTGCCGGTCTATGACTATGTGCTGATGACCGAGCCGCTGAGCGACGAACAACTCGCCTCGATCGGTTGGGAGGGGCGCGAAGGCCTCGCCGACATGGCCAACCAGTTCCATTACTCTCGGCTCACCAAAGACAACCGCATTCTGTGGGGCGGGTATGACGCGATCTATTACGCGGGTGGCCGCATCCGCGAGGCCTACGAAGATCGGGAGCAAAGCTACCGGCGCCTCGCGAACCACTTCTTCACGACGTTCCCACAGTTGGCGGGCCTGAAATTCACGCACCGGTGGGCCGGAGTGATCGACACCTCGACCCGATTCTGCGCGTTCTTCGGGCAGGGCTACGGTGGCCGCGTGCAGTACGTTGCCGGGTTCACGGGGCTCGGAGTGGGCGCCACTCACTTCGCTGCTGACGTGCTCGTGGATCGCCTCGAAGGGCGCATCACCGAGCGCACGGAGCTCGCGATGGTGCGCGAGGTGCCGCTGCCGTTCCCACCCGAGCCGCTCGCGAGCATCGGGGTGAACATCACTCGCTGGTCACTCGACCGCGCCGACCACAACCACGGCAAGCGCAATGTGCTGCTGAAAACGCTCGACGCGCTCGGGCTGGGCTTCGACTCCTAGAGACGCACAAGAGAGGATGAACTGATGAGCACGCTGCTTCCAGAAGGATCAAACGGTGTGGTGCACGGCAGGGGAGCGATCGTTCCGCTGAAGCCGGTGCCCGCGGACGAGGTGGACTACGGCAACCCTCGACAGGGGGTGCTCGAACTCGGCACGATCGGCGGCTGCGAGGCGGGCATCTGGGAGCTTCGCGACGGAGCAGTGCTTGATACCGAGGTCGACGAAGTCTTCGTGGTGATTTCGGGTGGTGCGACGGTCAAACTCCTTGATGAGGGGCGAAGCGTCGACGTGAAGACGGGTGACGTCATGCGGTTGACCGCAGGCACGAAAACCCGCTGGATCGTGAAAGACCACATTCGAAAGGTGTACCTCGCGACGGAGTGAGCCGGCTGGCCGCCGACCGAGCGTGGCCGATCGCAAGCAAGTGGCGCTGCTGGTGTGATGATCGCTCGTGCGCGTGCAGCCGAACATGCTGCTTTCTGAGCACTGCCTGTGAGCACTAGAGTCGTACTCAGTGTGTCAACAGAGCTCTAAGGAGAGCAGATGAGTATGTCCTGGAAGCAGCATGGGAATGGCAAGACCGTCGAGGCTGACGCGATTGTTCTCCCCGAAGAGCGGCTGAGCTGGCCGAAGACCATTGGGTTCGGCGCGCAGCACGTCGTCGCAATGTTTGGTGCGACCTTCCTCGTGCCGCTGATCACCGGGTTTCCACCGACCGCGACGCTCTTCTTCTCGGGCGTGGGCACGCTGCTCTTCCTGCTGCTGACCGGCAACCGCCTGCCGAGCTACCTTGGGTCATCATTCGCGTTTATCGCCCCGATTCTTGCCGCAACAGCGGGAGGTGACATCGCTCGCGCCTCGTTCGGCATTCTCGCGATCGGCGTGCTGATGGCGATCGTTGGTCTCATCGTGCAGAAGTTCGGCACGGGCTGGATTAATGCGCTCATGCCGCCGGTCGTCATGGGCGCCATCGTCGCGCTGATCGGGTTCAACCTTGCCCCAGTCGTGAAAGACAATTGGAACGCGACCGAGAACTCCGGCTGGGTGGCGCTCATCACGATCGTGGCGGTCCTGCTGATCACCGTTGCGTTCCGTGGGCTCATCGGCCGCCTCTCCATTGTGCTCGGCATGGTGGTTGGGTATATTGCCGCGATCCTCATGGGCGAGATTGATTTCTCGGGCGTCGCAGAGGCCGCCTGGATCGGCCTCCCCGACTTCCACCTGCCCGCGAACCCGTTCGCCGATCCCTCACTCTGGGGGCTGCTGCCGATGTTCTTGCCCGTCGTGCTGGTGCTCGTGGCCGAGAACGTGGGTCATGTGAAGAGCGTTGGTCTCATGATCAACCGTGACCTTGACCCGCTGACCGGTCGCGCGCTGCTCGCCGATGGCCTCTCCACGATGTTGGCCGGCTTCGGCGGCGGATCGGGCACCACCACCTACGGTGAAAACATCGGGGTCATGGCGGCCACTCGTGTGTACTCGACCGCGGCGTACTGGGTGGCGGGCATCATCGCCATCCTGCTCGGCTTCTCGCCGAAGGTCGGTGCGGTGATTTTCTCGGTTCCCTCGGGCGTGCTTGCCGGCGTGACTGTCGCGCTCTATGGGCTCATCGGGCTCATCGGTGTGAAGATCTGGATCGACCACAAGGTGGACTTCACAAAGCCGATCAATCAGTTCACCGCGGCGATTGCGCTTGTCGTCGGCATCGCTGACTTCGGGCTGATCATTGGCACCGAGAGCAACCCGATCGTGTTCAACGGCATCGCGCTGGGCACGCTGGCCGCGATCCTCGTCTATCACCTGATGGCCTGGATCTCGAAGCTGCGGGGCCCAAGCAACACCGCCACCCTGCTGTCCGAGTAGTGCGTGCGCTCTGTGCCCCGATGCCCGCGCGGCGCCGGGGTACAGAGCGGTGTGGAGACCAGTGCTGGGCTGCGGCGCGCCGAACAATGTGCCGCGATTTCGGTGGTTCCGCGCGTAGGGTGACGGTGTGTGGAGTGTAGACCGTCGAAAGCGCGAGGGCGCAGAGTCTGGCGAGCCACGGGAGGCTAGTAGCACTGGCCCCGTGAGCGAAGGATCACTCGCGCCGAAACTGGACGTCGACTCGTCGACGAACGAGACCGACGTCATCGAGACAGAGGCACCACTCGTGAGCGGGCCGGTCGCGGTCGAGGCGTATGCCGCCGAACACCGTCAGTGGCGAGAAGAGCTCTCACGGATCGGTGGCACAAGCCCACTGCTTCACTTCGACGATGAGCCCAGCACCCGCATCGAGCTTTCGACCACTCACCCGGGCGGTATGCCACAGTTCATCACGGGGCAGAAGATTCTGCTCTCTGCGTTGATCCGTGATGATGTCGCGCTGCGCCAGGCCCGCATTGCAGCGGGTAGAGTCACCGACAAGGCGACCGAGATGCGCACGGTGCGTGGCCTCGAGACGGTGCACCTCGGTGTGGGCATCGCCAAGTGGAGCTTTGAAGGTGAAGAGTTTTGCGCGCCCGTTCTGTTGCGCCCCCTCGCGATTCGCCGGTATGGCCGCGATTTTGAGTTAAAGCTCAAGAAGCATCCGACGGTCAATGGTGAGCTGCTCGCCGCGCTTCGTCAGCAGTTTGGCATTGTCATTGATGCGCGCACACTACTCGAGCTGTCGCAGAGCGAGGGTGTGTTTAAGCCTCAGCCAGTGATCGACCGACTGCGTCAAATGGTGACCGGTGTCGCCGGGTTTGTCGTGCAGCCGCGCTTGGTGGCGTCGTCGTTCCACAGCGTCGCCCAGCGAATGGTCGCAGACACGCGCTCCCTCGACACGCCGATTCTGCAAGCGGTCTGCGGGAGTGAGGTTGCGAAAGAGCAGCTCGACGCGGCGTACCGCCCAGTGACGGCCACCCCGTCCAATGAGCGCGCGCCAGAGACCGACCGCCACCTGTATGACGCTGACATTGAGCAGGATGATGTGCTCGCTCAGATCGCGGCCGGGCATTCCATGGTCGTGCGTACCCTGCCCGGAACCGGTGGCACCCAGACCGTGGTGAACGCTGTGGGTGAGCTGGTGCGTGGAGGCAAGCGTGTCATGGTGGTCTCGCCCAGGCGATCAACGCTCGACGGCATCTCGCACCGACTGAATCGTGTCGGTCTGCAGGGCCTCGCGGCGACCCCGCGAGTGCTGCGCCGCAACCTGGTCGAATCGATCAGCCGCAATGAGCGCGCAGCAGCCCCATCGCTGCGCGATATTGATGACGCGCTCGTGCGCCTGCGCGGGGTGCTGCTCGGTTACAACGGCGCCCTCACCACTCCTGACGCCCGGTTCGGGATCTCGCCGCTGCAGGCGCTGCGCGAACTCACCAGGCTCTCGATGCTCGAGCATGCACCGGCAACTACGGTGCGCCTCGATGATCGCGCACTCTCTCAGCTCACGCTTGACCGCAGCTCGGTCGCCGAAGACCTGACCGAGGCGGCGAGGCTTGGTCAGTTCGAGTATGGCCCCAGCGACTCGCCCTGGTACGGCGTGAACTTCACCACGACCGAGGCTGCCCGCAGCGCGTATGCGCTCGCGGTCGATCTCGCCGAGACGCAGCTGCCGAGACTCATTTCGCAGGCCAACGAGCTGATCGAGCAGACCACGCTGCGCCCATACGAGACGATTGCCGAGCTCGGTGTGTATCTGCGCCTGCTCATGGGAGTGCGCGACACGCTCGACCGCTTCTCACCAGACGTGTTTGACCGCTCGATCTCTGAGGTGGTTGCGGCGCACGCCCCGCGCGGTGGCGACGATATGACGAGCGCAAATCGTCGACGCCTGCGCAAGCTTGCCCGCGAATATGTGCGGCCCGGCGTGCATGTGAGCGACATGTACGCGAGGCTCACCCAGATTCAGCAGCAGCGCGTGCTGTGGCAGCGCTACAGCACCGTGGTTGGTGCGAGGCCCGAGGTGCCACTCGGCATCGTCGATGTGGTCGACTCCTTTCAGACCGCCTACACGGGGCTCGATGAGCTCGACCGGGTGCTGGGCGCTGAGCACGACAGTGAGCGGCTGCGATCGATGCCCCTCGCGATGCTGGCGCGACGCACAACTGACCTGGCGCGCGAAAGCGAAGTGCTCAAGAACATTCAGGAGCGCACCGCCATTGTCGAGCGACTGCGATCGGCACACCTTGAGGTGCTGATTGATGATCTCTCTGCCCGCCATGTTCCCGCTTCCAGGGTGGCCGCAGAGCTCGAGCAGTCGTGGTGGCAGTCAGCGCTGGAGCGCATGCTGCACACCAACGATGCGCTGCTCAGCGCAAACACGGGCGTCGTCGAACGACTCGAGGCCGACTATCGCACCGTGGATGACGCCCACGCAAGCGCTGGCGGAGCTCAGCTTGCGGCCCGTCTCGCCGATGCCTGGCGCATCGCGGTCGCTGATAACCGGGGTGAGGCGCTCGCGCTGCGAGACCTCTTGCGCAGCGGTGAGGCCTCGATCCACGCGCTTGCGGCGCAGGCGCCCACGCTGCTCGGAACACTCGCACCTGTTTGGGTGATGTCGCCCTACGAGGTCGCCGAGCTACCCCAAGATATGCACTTCGATGCGGTTGTGCTGGTCGATGCGGGCGCCACCACCTTTGTCGAAAATGTTGGTGCGATTCGCCGGGCGAATCAGGTCGTTGCGTTCGGTGACGAGGTGACGCAGACCCCATCACGCTTTGAAATCGCGGTGCGCGGGGTTGACGCGGAGGCTGACGACTTCTCGCAAGACGATCTGCACGACAGTAGCGCCTACGCGATGCTCCGTGGCGTTCTGCCCGAGCTTGCGCTCACGCGCAGCTACCGAGCAGGTGGCGAAGACCTCACAAGCCTCGTCAACACTCGCTTCTATGACGGTGAGATTGTCTCACTGCCGTGGGCGGGCACGTTTCTTGGTGCCTCGAGCCTCACCGTTGAGTTTGTGCCAGACGGGCAAGGGCTGCCTGACCCTCACACGGGCGCAGTCGAAAGCACCGACGCCGAGGTCGACCGCGTCGTGCAGTTGGTGCTGCAGCACGCTGCCGAGCGACCCCGCAAATCGCTCATGGTGCTCACCGCGAGCGCACGACACGCGGTTCGGGTGCAGCTCTCGGTGCTGCGCGCGTTTTCAAAGCTGCCGCAGTATCGCGACTTTTTGCTCGGCGAACGGGCAGAACCATTCGCGGTGCTCACACT
>JAAZFP010000110.1 GCA_012511645.1 Microbacteriaceae bacterium | reverse complement strand
GTTGCCCATGACGTAGCAGTCGTACTGGTTCGTGATCCACTCGGGCGAGGCTTGGTTTGGTGAACCCGCAACCGCGAGCACCTGCGCGCGCAGCTCGTCGCCGCTGTCGCTGCGAGTCAGGCCCGAAGCGTTCACGGACGAGGCCTGCAGCGCGTCGATCCACGACGGGTAGGCGACGGGACGATCATAGACGGGGCCGTCGACCGCAACGGTCGACGGGTCGACGTTGACGATCTCTTCGCCGCGCCAGTTGATGATGAGGCGGTCGGTGTCCGTGACTTCGCCGAGCACGCTCGTCTCGACGTCCCACTTCTTCGCGACCGCGAGAAACGCGTCGAGCTTCTCGGGCTTCACGATCGCCATCATGCGCTCTTGGCTCTCGCTCATCAGAATTTCTTCGGCGGTGAGCGACGGGTCGCGCAGCAGCACGCTGTCGAGCTCGATGAACATGCCGCCGTCGCCGTTGGCCGCGAGCTCGCTCGTGGCGCACGAAATGCCGGCGGCGCCGAGGTCTTGAATGCCCTCAACGAGCTCGTTCTGGAACATTTCGAGGCAGCACTCGATGAGCACCTTCTCGGCGAAGGGGTCGCCCACCTGCACCGCGGGGCGCTTTGTGGGGCCACCCTCGTCAAAGCTGTCAGAAGCGAGGATCGACGCCCCACCGATGCCGTCGCCACCGGTGCGCGCGCCGAAGAGCACGACCTTGTTGCCGAGGCCTGAGGCATTCGCCGTGTGCAGGTCTTCGTGGCGCAGCACCCCCACACCCAGCACGTTCACGAGCGGGTTCGCCTGGTAGACGCCGTCGAACACGGTCTCGCCGCCGATGTTTGGCAGGCCGAGGCAGTTCGCGTATGAGCTGATGCCAGCGACAGCGCCGTGCACCACGCGGGCGGTGTCGGGGTGATTGATGTCGCCGAAGCGCAGCTGATCCATGACCGCGACGGGGCGCGCGCCCATCGAGATGATGTCTCGAATGATGCCGCCAACGCCCGTCGCCGCACCCTGGAACGGCTCAATGTATGAGGGGTGGTTGTGACTCTCAACCTTGAAGGTGACCGCCCAGCCCTCACCGATGTCAACGCCGCCGGCGTTCTCGCCCATGCCGACAAGTAGACGCTCTTTCATCTGGTCAGTGACCTTCTTGCCGAACTGGCGCAGGTAGATCTTTGATGACTTGTACGAGCAGTGTTCGCTCCACATCACCGAGTACATTGCGAGCTCGCCCGAGGTGGGGCGGCGGCCCAGAATTTCGCGGATCTGCGCGTATTCATCAGCCTTCAACCCGAGCGCCTCGAAGGGCTGTTCGCGTTCGGGCGTCGCAATCGCGTCGGCGATGGTATCGGGGCGGGGCTCGGTGCGCGTGTGGGCACTTGCGGCAGGCATCTCAGTCACCCCTCAAGCCTACCTTGGGTGGCGATTCCCAGCTATTCGCGCCAGACTGGAACGCATGAGCCAAGAGCACGACGCCACGCAGCCGCAGCCGCCCGCAGAACCGATCGCGCCGCAGGCGGTTGCTGAGCCGCAGGGTGCGCCGGCAGTGGCTCCCGCAGCTGCGCCTGTCGAGCAGCCGCGCACGCTCTCCACCTTTTTGAAGATCAGCATCATTTTGCTGGCGGCCCTCTCGATCGCCTCGATCTCCCTGCTGTTCATCGGCGACTTCGAGGGCAAGTTTGAGCGCATCTTCTCGACGTTCTGCGCCTTCGCGGTGTTCGTGTTGCTGACCGCGTTTGACACGCGTCGTGGGCAGCGCAGCGAGTGGTACGCGCCGGTCGCGCTGATTGCCAACTCCTACATTCTTGCGCTGCTGCTCATCGTCATCTGGATGACGCCGGCAAGCTGGACGCTCGGCGCAAGCATCTTCTGGAAGAGCGTGCTGGTTGTGCTGGTGACCCGCGCGGTGGTTGGCGCGAGCCAGCTGCTGATGCGCATGGGTGATGACCGGCCAAAGC
>JAAZFP010000109.1 GCA_012511645.1 Microbacteriaceae bacterium | reverse complement strand
GCTTGACTGGTTGGCTCCAGAGCCGTTTGTGCTCGTGGGTCACTCGCTCGGTGGGCTCACCGCCGCCGCCGCAGCGCACGATCTGCTGCCACGCCTGCAGGGGCTGGTGCTGGTTGATATCTCGCCGGGAGTGCGACCGCATACCGATGCGGGAGCCATCAGCGAATTCATCACTGGCCAGCGGGACTTCGAGTCCCCGGACGAGATGGTCGATCGGGCGATTGCCTTTGGCATCGGCAGCGACCGCGCGGCCCTCACCCGCGGGGTCGCGCTCAATGCCCGCCAGCGTGCCGATGGGCGTTGGGAGTGGACCCACCATTTCGCACACCTCGAGACACCGCCGGTTGAGCGCTCCAGCGACCAAGCTCCGTTCGAACCGCTGTGGCAACCGCTTGAGGCGCTGCACGAAGCCGGGGTTCCCGTGTCGCTGATCCTCGGCGACCAGGGAATGATCGATTCGTCGTTGCTTGCCCAGTGGCAGAAGCGCTTGCCAGCATCAGCAACCACGACGATTGCTGGCCCCCATAATCTGCACGAGGCATCACCGGTTGCCCTCGCAGAGGCGCTGCGAGCGCTGCTGGGCCACGCAAGATAACCCGCTCCCAAGAATCACAAATGTAACAACACGTTAACAAGCTCTTTTCCCGCGCGACAATCACCCGAAACCGGCGTAGTGTCGCCATAACGCACGAGCACAGCCGCCCGCACGTTACGCAATTTCACCTGCGCGCGGCACCGTGCCGCGCTGGACACGAGGAGCACTCAGTGACCGAGTCGAACCCGAGCTCACAGAGCACCCAAGACACCGCACCCGAGTATCGCAAACGCAACCGGTCAAAGAAGCCGCTGATCATCACGATCGCGCTGATTGCTGTTGCCGCGCTCGTGGCCGCAGTGATCTTCTGGCTCGGCCGCGACCAGGGCTCGCGGACTGACGAGGGCGAGACGGGCGAGGGTGGCCAGACGGTAGCCCCGGCTTCGCTCACCGTCGGGTTGCAGCTCGAACCCACAAACCTCGATATTCGCACCACGGGTGGGGTCGCGCTCGACCAGATTCTCATCGACAACGTGTACCAAGGGCTCGTGGGGCTCGCCTCCGGCACGGTCGACGAGTATGTGCCTGTCATCGCTGCTGAGCTTCCCAAGGTGAGTGATGACGCGCTGACCTACACCTTCACACTGCGCGACGGGGTGACCTTCGCGTCAGGCAACGCGTTGACCGCAGACGATGTGGTCGATTCGCTGAGCGCTACCCTCACCGCCGAGGTGATTGGCACGGACTCAACCGTTGCAGCACTCGACGAGCGCACCATTGAGATCCACCTCGCCTCTGCGAACAGTCAGTTCCTCTGGCACCTCGCGAATCGGCCGGGCCTCATCTTCGAGTCGGCCTACACCGGTGACCTTGCGAACACCACCAACGGCACCGGCCCCTTCACCCTCAACCAGTGGATCGAGGGTGACAGCATCACCTTCGTCGCGGTTGACAGCTACTGGGGCGACCCGTCAGCGCTGAGCGAAGTTGTCTGGCGTTACATTCCAGACCCGAACGCGGCCGTCAACGCCGCTCTCGAGGGCGATGTCGATGTGCTCGCTCCGGTGCGGTCAGACATGGTGTCACAGTTCGATGGCAGCGGCTTCACCCTTGACCGCGCTGCGAGCACCGACGTCTTCACCCTCGCCTACAACAACCAGAAGGCCCCGCTCGATGATGTGCGCGTGCGCAGTGCCCTCTCGATGGCCATCGACAGCGAGTCGATCATTGCCACGTTCTACGGCGATGGCAAGGCGCTCGGCGGCCCAATTACTGACATCGAGCCCGCTTACGAAGACCTCACCGCAATCAATGCTTACGACCCCGATGCCGCGAAGGCGCTGCTCGAGGAGGCTGGCGTCAGCGATCTCGCGCTGACCGTGACCGTGGCGAACTTCTACGACTCTGCGGCGCTCAACCAGGTGGTCACGCAGTTCGCTGAGATCGGGGTGACCCTCACGATCAACTCGGTCGAGTTCGGCACCTGGCTCAACGATGTTTACATCGGCAAAGATTTTGACCTCAGCTACGTCAACCACGCCGAGGCCAACGACTTCGTGAACTACACGAACCCCGGCTACTACTTCGGCTACAATAATCCCGAGGTGCAGGCACTCTACGCGCAGTCGATCACGGCAGCAGATCAGGCAGCCGCAGCTGATTTGGTGAAGCAAGCAGCACATCTGGTTGCCGAAGATGCGCCTGCTCGCTGGCTGATCAACTACACCCCGACCAACGCCATTGCGGCGCATGTGTCAGGGTTCCCGAACAGCAACACGAACTCACGCATCAACCTGTCGGGGGTGACCGCCACCGCCGAGTAGCGGCGCCGCACGACACGCACGAGGCAAGTATCATCGAGGAGTGAGCCGCTTTCTCGCTGTCAGGGCCCTGACGCTCGCCGCGGGGCTCATTCTGGCAAGCCTGATCATCTTCATCTCGCTGCGTTTGTTGCCGGGTGATGTTGCTCAGGTGATCGGCGGCACCACCGCCTCACCTGAGCAGATTGCGGCGATTCGAGAGCGGCTCGGTCTCGATCGGCCGCTGCCCGAGCAGTATCTCGCGTGGCTCGGCGGAGTGTTTACCGGCGACCTCGGCAACTCCGTGGTGTCGGGCACCCCAATCAGTGCTGAGCTCGTGCAAAAGGCGCAGGTGACGGTGCCCCTCACCGTGTATTCGCTGCTCATCGCGCTCGCCGTCGCCCTGCCGTTGGGAGTGCTCGCCGCATACCGCCGGCGAGCATTCGCGAGCCGAGCGCTTTCGGTACTCGGAGTCGTTGCCGCCGCGGTGCCAGCAGTGTGGGCAGGGCTGATCGCGATCCTCGTGTTTTCTTCATGGCTTGGCTGGCTGCCCTCTCAGGGGTTTCCGCGAAGCGGCTGGGCAGATCCGTTGATGGCTCTTCGTTCGCTGACCCTGCCTGCGTTAACGATCGGGCTCATCGAAGGCGCCATTCTCTTTCGCTTCGTGAAGAGTGCGACGCTCAGCGCACTCGGTGCAGAACATGTGCGAACTGCGATGTCGCGCGGCCACACCAGGCTCAGCGCACTGCTGCGGCATGGTCTGCCAGGGGTCGGGCTGTCGGTCATCTCAATGCTTGGCCTGCAGGTCGCAGCCCTCATTGTCGGCGCCGTCATCATTGAAGAGCTCTTCAGCCTGCCGGGGCTCGGCCGCATGCTGGTCGCTGACGTCGGCAACCGCGACCTGCTGAAGGTGCAGAGCACCATCTTTGTACTCACGGGCGTCATATTGATTCTTGGCGCACTCGTTGATGTCGTGCATCGCCTTATTGACCCCAGACTTCGGGTGGAGGAGCAATGAGCGCCCGCAGACCACACCCAATGCGGGTGCTGCTGCGCTCACCGCGCGGCGCATTCGCGATCGGGGTGCTTGCTCTGCTCGCGGTTGTGGCGATCGTGTCGCTGTTTTGGCTGCCCGGAAACCCAAATTACGCCAACGCCTTCCAGGCCTGGCTGCCGCCCTCTGCCGAACACTGGCTCGGCACCGATGGCAGCGGCAGAGACATCGCGTCTCGTCTGATCGCGGGCAGCCGGGTCACCATCATGGTAGTGCTCGGCGCGGCGCTCGTCTCGGGCGTGATCGGCCTCGTGCTCGCAGTGCTGGCGGGGCTCGGCCCACGAGCGCTGCGCGAGCCGCTCATCATTCTGATCGATGTGCTCATCGCGTTCCCAACGCTGCTGCTGGCAATTATGCTGGCCGCAGTGTTTGGCAGCGGCATTCCCATCGTCATCGCCGCGGTCGGCATCGGCTTTGGTGTGCAGATCGGCAGAGTCGTGCGCGCCGAACTGCGCCAAATCAACGCCGAAGACTTCGTGCTGGCTGCGCGCGCTGCTGGGCTCAATCGCTGGGCAATTCTGCGCACACACCTGTTGCCCAACGCGGCACCCGTGTTCACGGTGCAGTTGTCACTATCCATGGGGCTCGCGATCCTCGCCGAGGCGGGGCTCAGTTACCTCGGGTTTGGCGCCCCACCGAGCGTGCCATCCTGGGGTCGCATGCTCGCCGAAACCCAGTCTTACATTGCGGTCTACCCCACCGTCGTGATGTGGCCCGGGCTCGCAATCACGCTGACGGTGCTCGCCTTCTTCCTGCTTGGTGACGCGCTGCGTGAGGCAATGGATCCACGGCTCAGATTTGGCGATCGCGATTCAGCTGGCTCAGGGGGCACCGATGCCACACCTGACACCCTTGGCACCGCGACCGGGTTGGTGCCGGGGCTTCCGATCACTCCGCTCCCGTTTCACCAGCGAGGTGGTCGCCCATGACCGCTCCCCCGCTCACCGTTGACTCGCTGACCGTCTCCATCGGCGGCGCCGAACTGTTGCATGACATCTCATTCACGCTTGCGCCGGGCGAGCGTCTCGGGTTGATTGGTGGCTCTGGATCAGGCAAAACCCTCACCGCACTCGCGGTTGCCGGCCTGCTGCCCGAAGAAGCCAAGGTCAGCGGATCTGTTCGGCTCGGCGACACCGAGTTGCTAGGACTCAGCGAGCGCGATCTCGCAGCGGTGCGAGGCGAGCATGTAGGCATGGTGTTCCAAGAGCCAAAGACCGCGCTGAACCCGCTGCAACGGCTCGGATTGCAGATGACCGAGGCACTCAGCCTGCACTATTCGCTCTCGCGCGCCGAACGAAAGGCCGCGGCGCTGCGGCTGGCAGAGCGAGTGGGCCTGAGCGATCCAGAGCGCATGGTGCGCGCGTTTCCGCACGAGGTGAGCGGTGGCCAACGGCAGCGTGCGGCGATCGCTGCCGCACTTTCAGCGAACCCAGCGGTACTCCTTGCCGACGAACCAACCACAGCGCTCGACGTCACCGTGCAGCGCGGCGTGCTGCAGCTCTTCCGCGAACTCACCGAGGGTGACAGCACGTCACTCGTGTTCATCACTCACGACCTCGCGGTGATGGCAGAGGTGGCCGAACGGGTGCTCGTGTTCAACGCCGGGCGAATCATTGAATCAGGGCCAGTGCAGCAGATCATTGGCGCACCCCGGCACGAGGTTACTCGCGAACTGATTCATGCCGCAGGAGGGTCCGCATGAGCGCACACGACGAGGTCAGCGGCAGCCGCGCGAACCGACCGCTCGGCGGCGACCCCTTTCTTGAGGGGCCGCTCATTGCAGGAGTGGGTCTGTGCAAGCACTACCGCATTCCCTCGAAGCAGCTGTTTGGGAAGCGAGCAGTGACCGCTGCCCTCGAAGGGGTTGACTTTTCGGTTCGCCGAGGCGAGAGCGTTGCCGTCGTCGGCGAATCTGGTTCGGGTAAAACTACCCTGCTCAAGCTCTTGCTCGGTCTGAGCCGCCCCACTGCTGGCGAAGTGCGCTTCGATGACATGATCGTCGACGCTCGCAGCGACCGTTTGCTGTGGCTGCGCCGGCGAACCGGCGTGGTGTTTCAAGACCCCTATTCGTCTTTCAACCCACGCCGCACGATCGGTCAGACGGTAGCCGAGCCACTGGTTGCCATCGCCCACCCCGGAGACCACCGCGCAATGGTCAACGCGATCCTTGAGCGTATGGAGTTGCCTGCCGACAGCGCCGACCGTTTTCCGCACGAGTTCTCGGGTGGCCAACGTCAGCGCATCGCACTCGCCCGCGCGCTCGTGCACGGGCCTGAACTGCTCGTCGCCGACGAACCAGTGAGTGCTCTCGATGTGCTGGTGCGCGGTCGTCTGCTCGACCTGCTCGCCGAGCTTCGCACCGAGATGGGGCTGACCCTCATCACCGTCACCCACGACCTCGCCGTAGTGCCGCGCATCGCCGAACGCATCACCGTCATGAAGTCTGGCACCATCGTTGAAACTGGCAGCGTCTCTGACATCTTTGAG
>JAAZFP010000108.1 GCA_012511645.1 Microbacteriaceae bacterium | reverse complement strand
GGCGGCAAAGACCGCGGTGCGACCGGCCTGTTCAAGCTCGGCTTTCGCGCGCTGCATGCCGGGATGCTCGGCAACACTCCAGTCGTCGAGCAGTGACTGGCGCCCGACGAGCACCGCGGTGCCCTCGACCACTCCGGTCACACCCTTGCCGGCGGTGTTGGTGAATGACTCGACCGCAGGAAGCTCTGAGGTCGGAATGCCGAGCTCGCCGGCGGCGCCGCGCGCGATCGCCTGAGCGATGGGGTGCTCACTGGCCTGCTCGACGGCGCCGACCAGTCGCAAGAGCTGCGCGCGATCGGTGCCCTCGGCGACGATGACGTCGGTGAGGGTCATCTTGCCGGTGGTGACGGTGCCGGTCTTGTCGAGCACGATCATGTCGACGCGGCGGGTTGATTCGAGGATCTCGGGGCCCTTGATGAGCACGCCAAGCTGCGCGCCGCGGCCGGTGCCGACCAGCAGCGCGGTGGGGGTGGCGAGGCCGAGCGCACACGGACACGCGATGATGAGCACCGCGACCGCGGCGGTCATGGCGGTCGCGAAGGAGTTGCCGGTCAGCATCCACGCCGCGAACGTGACGATCGCGATTGCGATGACAATCGGCACGAACACGCCCGAGACACGGTCGGCGAGGCGCTGCACCTCGGCCTTGCCCGACTGCGCGTCTTCGACCATCTTCGCCATTTGGGCGAGCTGCGTGTCGCTGCCCACACGGGTCGCGCGCACGACGAGGCGACCGCTTGTCGACACGGTGCCGCCGGCGACCGACTCGCCCGGGCCTGCCTCGACGGGCACCGACTCCCCCGTGAGCATCGACGCGTCGATCGCGCTGTGGCCGTCGACGATCACGCCGTCGGTGGCGATCTTTTCGCCGGGTCGCACGACGAACTCGTCGCCGACCATGAGCTCTTCGATCGGCAGGCGCACCTCGCCGCCGCGCAGCACCGACACCTCTTTCGCGCCGAGCTGCAGCAGCGCCCGCAGCGCAGCACCGGCCTGACGCTTCGATCGCTTCTCGAAGTAGCGGCCGGCGAGTAAGAACATGGTGACGCCCGCGGCGACCTCGAGGTAGATGTTGCCCGCACCGTCGCTCGGTTGCAGGCTGAAATCGAAGCCGTGGGTCATGCCTGGCTCGCCCGCGTGCCCAAAAAAGAGGGCATAGAGCGACCACAGGTAGGCGGCACCCGTGCCCACGGACACGAGCGTGTCCATGGTGGCGTTGCCGTGCTTCAGGTTGATCCATGCGGCGCGATGAAACGGCCAGGCCGCCCACACGATGACGGGCGAGGCGAGGGTGAGCGACAGCCACTGCCAGTACGGAAACTGCAGCGCGGGGATCATCGCCATCAGGATCACGGGAACTGACAGCCAGATGGAGCCGATGAGGCGCTGGCGCAGTGAAACCAGCTCGGGGTCGGCGGTCTCGCCCGACTCGTCGCCCGCGGCTGCCGTCGCGCCGGGAGCCTGTCTCGGCAGGGTGGCGGTGTAGCCGGTCTTTTCGACCTCGGCGATCAGCACTGCTGGATCGATGCCGAGGGGAGCCTGCACCCGGGCCTTTTCGGTCGCGTAGTTCACCGCTGCTTCGACGCCGTCAAGCTTGTTGAGCTTGCGCTCGACGGTTGCCGCGCACGAGGCGCAGGTCATGCCGCCAATTTCGAGCTCGATCTGGGCGAGCTCAGGTGTTGCCTGCCCACTCATCAGCGTCGCACCGCCTCGTACCCAGCCTCGTCCACTGCGGCGAGCACATCGGCGTCGCTCAGCACCTCGCTTGAGGTGACGCGCAGCAGTCCCGTGTCTTTACTCACCTCAACCGAGAGCACTCCCGCAATCTCCGATACCTCGGAGCTCACATGGCGCTCGCAGTTGGCGCAGGTCATGCCAGTGACGGTGTATTCGGCGGTCTGCGGTGTCGTGGTCATGGCATGCTCTCTCTGCGGGTGCACTGTGTGGGTCGTGATATCTGGCACAACGAGTCTTGAGGGAAAGATATTCCGCGTAGGGGTAACGCGCACCTGATGCGCGCTAGGGTCAGAACATGGATCTGACGCGCCTCCGCATCGCCTTTGTGGTGCTGCACACCTCACCGCTCGATGAGCCGGGAACGAAAGACGCCGGCGGCATGAACGTGGTGGTGCGATCTCACGCGCGCGAGCTTGCGCGGCTGGGGCACGAGGTGCAGTTGATCACCAGGCGCAGTGATGACGCTCAGCCCGAGTCCGTTGAGATTGAGCCCGGATTGACGGTCGTGCACCTTGATGCGGGCCCAGCGCGATTGCTCGCAAAGGGTGAGCACGAGGATCTGATAGGCCCGTTCGCCGAGGCGCTGCGTGCGCACCTTGAGATGCATCCGGTTGACCTGGTGCACGCCGAGCACTGGTATTCGGGCCTTGCGAGCCTGCCGGTTGCCCGTGAGCTCGGCGTGCCACTCGTGCAAAGCTTCCACTCGATTGCCGCGGCCGCTGATACGCCGCTTGCTGAGGGAGAGCGGCCCGAAGCGCCGGGCCGACTCGACGGCGAAGCGCAGCTGGCGCGGGAGGTCGATCGCATTGTGACGGTCAGCAAGGCCGAGCGCGAGACAGTGATCGAGCGACTCGGTGGGCAGCCGGAGCGCATCAGCGTGGTGACTCCCGGTGTCGACACGCGGCTGTTTCGTCCGAGCCTCACGAGTGAGCGCGAAGAACAGGACCACTGGATCGAGACCGGTGGCCGACACGAGGTGCTGGTGGCCGGGCGCCTTGATCCGTTGAAGCGGTTTGATCTCGCGGTGGCGGCGGTGGCCGCGATCCCCGCAGCCGAGCGGCCGTCACTGCGCATCATTGGCTCCCCGCCCCCGAACGGTGAGGCGTATGCGCGGCAGCTCTATGAGGCGATTACGGGGGCCGGCATGCTGAGCACCTCAGCCTACGATGGCGCGCTGCGACGCACCCTGCTTGCCGAGCGCATTCGGCGGGCATCGCTCGTGTTGGTGCCCTCGCACTCGGAGACGTTTGGATTGGTGGCGCTTGAGGCGGCCGCATCGGGGGTGCCCGTCGTTGCGAGTGCAACGGGCGGCCTTCGCGAAGCGGTGGTCGACGGCGAGACTGGCATTCTGCTCGAAACCGATGAGCCAGAGGTGTGGGCGCAGGTGATCTCGACGCTGCTGCGCGACGAAGAGCTGCGCGCGACGATGTCAGCGGGCGCGCGGGCGCACGCACTGCGTCATAGCTGGGCGGGCTCGACCCGCGCCCTGCTCGCGGTCTATCGGGAGCTGCTGAGCACCTCGGCCACCTGAAGCAGCGTCACCTCGCTGCCCGCCCGGCCAATGAGCTGCACGCCGCGGGGCAGGCCATCGGGGTCGACGCTCATCGGCACGGTGATCGCGGGAACCCCAACAACATTGACGAGCGAGGTCTGCGGGGCCCACTCGCACTGCAGGCGGTAGTCATCTGCGGGGCTCCCCTGCCAGAAGTCGCCGATGCTCGGGGCGGTGAAGGCGAGCGCCGGGGTGAGCACGAGGTCGTAGGCGCCCCACTGGGCGGTGGTGTCGTCAATGAATCGGTGCAGCTGTGCGAGCGCGGCGGCCACGGTGTCGGCGGGTGTGGCGCGGGCCTGTTCGAGAAACCAGCGGGCGAGTGTGCCGAGCTGCGCTTCTGCTGCCGGCTCCAGTGGAATAGTGAGCAGCGCCCGGGTCCACACTGTCGTGAAAAACTCGGGATACGCGGGGTCGTAAGCAATGGTGGCCTCGTCGACGTGGTGGCCCGCACCGGTGAGACGGCGCGCGGCCCGTGCGACCGCGCTGCGAGCCGCCTCATCGAACTCGATCGGCATCGCCGATTCGAATGGAGACGCGAAACTGACCCCGATGCGCAGGCCACGCAGCTCGTGCGCACGCTGCAGCGCAGCGAGCGCAGGTTCGAGGGGAGGACTGCCTGCGGCGGATGACGCGGTGATGGCATCGTAGAAGAGTGCGGCATCACTTGCGGTTCGCGCGATGGGCCCCGAGACGCCGAGCCGCGGTGGTGCGAGGGGATCGGCGTCGGCAGTGCTGGC
Organism: Microbacteriaceae bacterium; assembly: GCA_012511645.1. GTDB lineage: Bacteria > Actinomycetota > Actinomycetes > Actinomycetales > Microbacteriaceae > Leucobacter. The sequence goes on along the minus strand of JAAZFP010000108.1, from coordinate 7,440 downwards.
ACCCAGGAGGAGTTGGTCGGCCGGGACGGTATCGCGACCGGGCTTTAACCCGATGAGCCCGCAGGCTGCCGAGGGGATGCGAATGGACCCACCCGCATCGCTCGCGATGGCAGCCGTGATGGTGCCACTCGCGATTGCGGCGGCGGTGCCGCCACTGGATCCGCCGGCAGAGCGCTCGGGATCGTGTGGGTTTCGCGCGGGTGCTGCGATGAGGTTTTCGCTGTAGCCGGCGATGCCAAACTCAGGAACCTGGGTCTTGCCGATGCAGATCGCGCCGGCGTCTCGAACGATCGCAGGGATGGGATCATCGTGGGTCGCGCGCAAGTGTGGCACCGCGGCTGATCCGTGGGTGGTGGTGAAGCCGCGCACGCGCACCAGATCCTTGTGTGCGGTGGGCAGGCCGAGCAGCAGGGGCAGGATGTGGCGCTCGTCGAGGGGAGTCGCGGCGATGAGACGGTCGGCCTCGTCGGCTTCGTTCAGCGCCAGCTCTGCCTCGAGGCTCACGAACGTCCCGAGATGCCGGTGCCGGTCGGCGCTCGCGATGGCGGCCTCGGTGAGCTCGCGCGCGCTCACCTCACCACGCCGCAGGGCCTCGCGCTGGGCGAGAGCGCCGGGCGAAGCGGTGTCGTCGAGGGTGTCACTCACCATGCCAGCCTACGCGCGCGGGAGGAGTCACGGCGGCCCCTTGTTGCGAATGATTCCCAACAAGGATACAGTTGAGATTCATTCTCAATTGGGAAATGTTACTGATGCTCGGTTCGCCGGCTGAGAAAGACCCACATGCGCTCCTCACTGTTTCACCGTCACCGCACCATGCCCGTACTCATCGCAGGAATCGGAGCCGCAGCACTGGCCCTCGCCGGTTGCACGAGCGCCGCACCCGGAGATGCGGGCTCGGGATCTGATAGTGAGCACCTGCGGGTGGTGACCACCACCACCCAACTCACCGACTTCGCAGCCCGGGTCGGTGGCGACGATATCGAACTCACCGGCCTGCTCGCATCAGGGGCATCGGCCCATCACTTTGACCCGACCCCCGCCGATCTGATGACCCTTGCCGGAGCCGACGTGCTCATTGTTAACGGTGCTGGCCTTGATGAATTTATCGATCGCGCGGTGACCTCTTCGGGTTTCGCGGGCACCATCATCGATGCGAGCGAGGGCATCGACCTCGATGAGGCTCGCGCCATCACCGCCGAGGCTGAGGAGCAAGGCGCAGCCGATGGTGGCGAGCATGATCACGCGGAGCACGACCATGCAGAAGACGCTGGCGATGCTGAGCACGATCATGATGACCACGCGGATCATTCCCACGATCACGATCACGATCACGATGACCTCACTCCCCACCTCTGGACCACGCCACGCTACGCCGCGGACATGGTCACTGAGATCGCAGCGGGCCTCGCCGAAGCAGACCCTGCGCACGCTGCTGACTTCACGGCGCGCGCCGAGGCATACACTGAGCAGCTCACCCTGCTCGACGAGTGGATCGCGGCACAGTTCGCGGCCGTCCCCGAAGCAGATCGGGTGCTCGTCACCGGTCACGACTCGCTGCGCTACTACCTGCACGACTACGACATCGCGTTTGCGGGAGCGCTGCTGCCCAGCTTCGAGGACAACGCTGAACCGAGTGCCGCCGAAATCGATGCGCTTGTCGCCGCCATCCGCGACAGCGGTGTGAAGGCGATCTTCGTTGAATCGTCGCTCAGCCCCAAGCTCGCACAAACGGTCGCCAACGAGGCAGGTGTCACGGTCCTTGATGCCGACTCGCTCTATGTCGACTCGCTCGGTGGTGAGGCAAGTGGCGCAGACACCTACCTGTCGGCCATGGTGCACAACACCCGCGTTATCCTCAAGGGATGGGGACACGAGTCGACGCCACTGCCCCAAGAACTCGAGGCCGAATGACCGACGCACCCATCGACGCCACCCCCGCAGTCAGGCTCTCTGGCGCCGCGTTCGGCTACGCGGGTGTCGCGAGGGTCAGCGACCTGACGCTCGACCTCACCCCCGGCAGCGCCGTTGCGCTCATCGGACCCAACGGTTCGGGTAAATCAACGCTGCTGCGCGGCCTGCTCGGCCTCGCCGATCAGCTCTCGGGTGAGGCTCAGATTTTTGGGTTGACCCCGGCTGCAGCACGGCCGTTGATCGGCTCGCTGCCACAGTCAGACGCGCGCGACACTGCGCTCCCGTTGACCGTGCGCCAGGTGGTCGCGATGGGGCTCTACCGCACACTCGGCCTCAGGCCCCTTGGCCGCGCAGGCCGAGCTGCGGTCACCGATGCGCTCGAACGCGTCGGCCTTGGGCCATACGCGGACCGCCACTTCGGTGAGCTCTCGGGCGGGCAGCAACAGCGCGCGATCCTCGCTCGGGCGCTTGTCGCTGATCCGCAGCTGCTGCTGCTCGACGAACCATTTAACGGACTCGACCGTGAGAACCGCGACGTGCTGCTGCAACTCGTGCGAGACCTGCGAGACGAGGGACGCACCGTGCTCGTCAGCACGCACGACCTCGAAATCGCCCAGCAGTCGTGTACTCATGTGCTGTTGCTCGCCGCCGGCCACGCGCCGGGCGAGCCCGGCCACCCGGCAAGCTTCGGCCGGCTTGACGAGGCGCTCACGCTCGAAGCAGTGCAGCACGCCTTTCACGACGCCACCGTCGAAATCGACCAGCACACGATCACCACACCTGGCCACACTGATGCCCCAGATGATGATCCCGGCAGGCGCGCAATGTTTGAGATCGATTAACCGTGGATCTCACCCTCTTCGACGCCCTGCAGCTGCCGTTCATGGCGCGAGCCCTCGCGACCCTCGCGGTGCTCGCGGTCGCCGCCGGTGTGGTCGGGCTCGGCATCAGTTTTCGCGAAATGGAGTTCGTGAGTGACGGGCTCGTGCACGCCGTGTTTCCGGGGCTCGTCATCGGCGCGGCGATCGGTGGATCGGCGGCACTGCTGCCAGGGGCACTCATTGCGGCGCTCGCCGCGGGTGCGCTGTTCACCCTGCTGCAGCGACGCGAGGGCGTGGGCAGCGACGCCGCGATTGCGGTGGTGCTGACCGGTCTCTTTAGCCTCGGCGTGGTGCTCGTCTCCAAGCAGCGCGGCTATGTGTCAGGGCTGCAAGACCTGCTCTTCGGGCAGCTGCTGACGGTGACCGATACCCAGTTCTGGCAGATCGTTGTGGTCGCCGCCTGCGCGGTGCTGGTGATGATCGTGACGGGCAGAGCCCAGCTGTTTCGCGCCTTTGACCCCGCTGGAGCTGAGGCGGCAGGGTTCAAGCCGCTTGCCACCGACCTTGCAGTAGCCGCTGCTACCGCGCTGTTGGTTGTCGCCGGGGTGCAGGCGCTCGGAGTGCTCATGGTGGTCGCGTTGCTCACCGTGCCCATGGCGGTTGCGCGACTCGTGACCCGCCGCTTCGGACTGCTGATCCCGGTGGCGGTCGCGGTGCCGCTGATTGCCGGGGTGCTGGGCCTGTGGTGGTCGTTCGATTGGTCGGTGCGACTCGGTGCGACCGTTTCGCCGGGTGCCATCGTGGTGCTGGTCTTGGTGGCGCTCTACCTGCTCACGGTCGCCGTGCGTGTGGGCAGCCGTGCGGTGGTGCGTGCCCGTGCGCGAGCGAGTGAGGGACGCGCGTCTCGCGCCACTGAGCGAGGCGGTGCCGCATGAGCTACTTTGCGGTCGCGCTGCTCGAAATCACCCTGCTGGGTCTGCTGAGCGGCATCGCTGGCACGCTCATTGTGCTGCGTCGACGCTCATTCTTCGCGGTTGCCCTCAGTCACGCGACGTTTCCAGGCGGTGTCATTTTCGCACTGCTCGGGTATCACCTGCTGCTCGGCCAGGCGCTGTTCGCGGTGATCCTGGTGCTGCTGATGACGCTGCTTGCGCGAGTGCCGGGGCAGGGTCGGCAGGTGGCGAGCGGCATTGTGCTCGCGCTCGGCTTCGCGCTCGGCACGTTGCTTGCGGGGCTCAACCCCGGGCTCGATGTGCCGGTTGACGCACTGTTGGTGGGTTCACCGCTCTCCGTCAGCATGGGCGACGTGAGCGCCACCGCTGCGGTGCTTGTGGCGTCACTGCTGATCGCGGTGCTCACCTGGCGACGGGTGCTGTTTCACACGTTTGACCCGGCTGGCTTTGCCGCGGCTGGCTATCGCGTGTGGCCGATTGAACTGCTGGTGACCGCGGTGATTGCCGCGGCAGTGGTGGTGGCGATGCCCGCGGTTGGTGCGATCCTCGGAGTCGCTATTTTGATCGCACCGGCCGCCGCAGCGCGAGTGCTGGTGCGCCGAATTGAGCTCATTCCGCCGGTTGCCGCCGCGCTCGGTGTGGCGTCGGGAGCTGCCGGGCTGTGGGCATCACGCGCGTTCGACCTTGCCGCGGGCGGTTCGATTGGGCTTGCGACTACGCTGGTCTTTGTGCTCGCAGTGCTGTGGCAGCGGCTGCGAGGTCTCCGTGTGAAAGAGGGGTCGAGATGCCGGCGCCGAAGCGCAACACCTGGCAGCGAGAAGCGGTGCGGGCCCGCCTCGCTGAAGCGGCAGGGTTTGTGAGCGCGCAGCAGCTCTATGGCGTGCTGCGTGACGAGGGGTCAACCATCAGCCTTGCGACCGTCTACCGCAACCTCGCGCAATTGGCCGCAGCAGGCGAAGCTGACTCGCTGCAGTCGCCCGAGGGCGAAAACCTGTTTCGCTCGTGCACGAGCCCCGGGCATCACCACCATTTGATTTGCCGCAGGTGTGGCGACACCCGCGAGCTTGAGGCGCGCGTGGTCGAGCAGTGGGCGACCGAGGTAGCCGCAGATCACGGCTTTGCCGAGATTGAGCATGTGGTCGATCTGTTTGGGGTGTGCGAGGCCTGCCGTGCACGGGGCGGCCAGAACGCTTAGTGTAGGCACACGATGAAGATTCTGATTGTCGAAGATGACGACCGGGTCGCCGACGCGCTCGAAGCGTTTCTCGGCAAAGCTGGATATGCCACGGTGCGGGTCGCCGAGGGCGCGGCCGCGCTGGAAGCCCTCGGCGCCGACACCGAAGCGGTGCTGCTCGATCTTGGCCTGCCAGACATGGATGGCCTCGACGTCTGCCGCCGCATTCGCGGAGTCTCTGGGGTGCCGATCATCATTGCCACCGCGAGAAGCCAGGTTGAAGAGCGGATCAAGGGGCTGCACGCCGGAGCCGATGACTTTGTGGTGAAGCCGTATGACGTGCGCGAACTCGTCGCGCGCATTGAGGCGGTGACCCGTCGGGCCCATGCGATGCCGCCAGATGCTGAGACCGCGGGGCCGATCGACATCGGTGTGATTCGCATCGACTTTGCCACTCGAGAAGTGAGTGCCCACGGCACAGCCATGGATCTCACGCCGAAGGAGTTCGACATCGTCGCGGTGCTTACCCGCTATCCGGGTGTGGTGGTGCCGAGCGATCGCATCATTCGTGAGGTGTGGGGCAGTGATTGGGGCGGGTTCAAGCGTTCGCTTGAGGTGCATTTGGGGTCGATTCGCCGAAAGTTTGGTCAGGAGGCACTCATCGAGACGGTGCGGGGCGTCGGCTATCGGCTGAGAAACGAGTAACTGGTGCGCACCCGACTGTTTGTGGTGTTTCTGGTTCCACTCACCTGCATCCTGCTTGCGTTCGGTGGTGCGTACGCGTGGAGCGTGAGCCGCAGCATCCAGCAGGAGTTCACGAATCAGCAGTTGGGCGACCTGAGCTACTTCGTGACGCGTGCCAGCCACGCGCTGCGGGCTGGGAACGCGAGCCTCATCGAGAGCGACATGATGCGCTACAGCGAGCTGTATTCGGCCGAGGTGTATGTGTTGGACCGCACGGGCGCGGTGTGGGCCTCGGGCGGTGTTCGACCGCGAGCATTTGACGAGGAGGTGGCCTCACAGGTTGCCCTCGCACTGTCTGGTCGCCGCACGGAGGCCGTGCACCCGAGCCTCCCCTGGGCCGTGGGTGACGCGGTGGTGGTGGAGCCCGTGTTTGACGACGGCAGTGTCATTGGGGTCGTCATGATTGAGGCGAGCGCCGACGGACCGCGAGGGCAGATTGCCACGCAGTGGATCTGGCTGAGTGGCGCGTCGGTGCTCGTGATCGCGCTGTTGGTATTCGCCGTGTGGCGCCTCGCCCGCTGGGTGCTGCAGCCGATGCGTCGGGTTGATGAGGCAATGGCGGCGATTGAGCACGGCGATATGAACGCCCGCATCGATGACGACACGGGGCCGCCCGAGATGCGGCAGATGATTCGCATCTTCAATCAGATGGCCGATGAGATCGAGCGGGTTGTGGCACGTCAGCAGGAATTTGTGCTGAATGCGTCGCACGAGCTGCGCAACCCGCTGGGCGCGTTGCTCATGCGGGTGGAGTACCTGGCGACGGGCCTCGACGAGAGCTGGGAAGCCGACGTTGAGAAGGCTCGCGAGGAGGGCACGCGCATGACGCGCTTGCTTGACACTCTGCTGTTCATGGCGAAGGCAGAGCAGAAGGACTCACCATTTGCGTTGGTCGATCTGCGCGATATCGTCGTTGAGCGGGTGGAGGCGTGGCAACCGGTTGCTCGGTCTCGTCACATCGCCTGCATCGTGACCGCACCGTGGCCAGTGCTCAGCCTCACCGACCGCACCGCGGTCGAGAGCGCTCTCGACGCGGTGCTCGATAATGCGCTGAAGTTCGCGCCCGCCCACACCGAGCTTGAGGTGTCGGTGTGGCAGAACGATGACTGCATGATCACGGTGCGTGACCGGGGACCCGGTGTTGACCACACCGAACTCGAACGCATCACCGATCGGTTCTGGCGAAGCCCCCGCGACCAGAATGTGCCGGGATCTGGGCTGGGGCTGGCAATCGCAACTGACCTGCTCGAATCGCTTGGGGGCACGGTGCGGGTGGCCGCACCTGACGGTGGGGGACTCGAGGTGTCCCTGTGCCTGCCAGGAAGGGGGCGGTGATCATGGAGTCAGCACGCAGACGCATCATCCGCACGCTCAGCTGTGTCGTGGTGCTGGTCGGGGCGCTCTGCGGAGTGACCGCCTGCCAGCCGGCCAGTGAGACCGGTCGACCTGTTGCTATCGCGGGTGGCGATCCGTCGGGTGTCTATTACAGCTACGCCGCGAGTCTCGCCGGGGTCGCGAGTGACACTCTCGGCGGGGTCTTCACCGTGCGTGAAACGCAGGGCTCCGTTGAGAACCTGCTGCTGGTGGGCGCGGGCGACGCGGTCGCTGGGTTCGCGCAGGGGGACACCACGGTAGATGCGATTCGTGCGGAGGGCTCATTTGAGCAGGCGTTGCCGATTCGTGCTGCCGCCCGCGTGTATGACGAGTATGTGCATGTGGTGGTGCCGGCTGGCTCGGAGGTGGCTTCGCTGGCAGACCTGCCGGGTCGGGTGGTGTCTCTTGGGGCCGAGGGGTCTGGGGTGCAGGTGATCGCCCACCGGGTGCTTGCCGCCGCAGG
>JAAZFP010000107.1 GCA_012511645.1 Microbacteriaceae bacterium | reverse complement strand
GCAGTGCCCCACACCGACCACACCGCAGCATCGCCCGCACGCGTTGCGGTGATCGGCACCGGCCCCCCAGCCGACGCCACACGAGTCGCACTCGAGCAGGCCGGGGCGACGCTCGCGCCGGTCGACTCCAACACCCGCTTTGCGGTGCTCGTCGACCACTTTCTCTCCCCCGCCGAGCCGTCGCAAGACCTGCTCCGCAGCGATATTCCGCACCTGCTCATTCGACTCACCGATCAGAGCGTCTGGCTTGGTCCCCTCGTGCTGCCAGGTGGGTCACCGTGCCTTGCGTGCGTTGAGCTGCACAGTCACGATCGCGAACCGCTTGCAGGGCTACTTGCCGCACAGCTGCTCGGAGAGCGACCAGCGACCGATGCCTCGTCGTGCGCTGCGATCATCGCAGCGTTCGCCGCACTTGCCTATCGGCACACGCTCGCCGAGTCGCCGGTGCTCGTCAGCACGAGGCTGCGCTTTCAGGTGACGGACGGCAGGCCGACCATTTCACCTCAGGCAGAGTCAGTGCCAGCGCACCCGCGATGCGGCTGCGTCAGCCTCGCCCACAGCGCCAGCCTCACCCACAGCGCCGATCGACCGCACTCAGGCACCGAAGCTCAGACCGACCTCATGAATGAACCTCGATGGTTGCCGCTCCGTGCGCCCCACGCCCGCGCTGCCTGACAATCGCAGTTCATCCTTCGCTCGGGTGAAGGCAACATATGCCAAGCGCCGCTCTTCGTCGATCGCAACATCATCTTCGGCATAGGCGCTCGGCAACAGGCCCTCACTCATGCCGATCACGTGCACCAGCCCCCATTCGAGGCCCTTTGCTGAGTGAATGGCGCTCAGGGTCACTGCGTCGACCGTAGGCTCGTGCCCGGCACGTGAGCGCTGCAGCAACTCCTCGCTGAACACCTCCATCGTGGTGCCAGCGGGCTGACTCTCGGCGAGCGCAAGGATCGCGTTCAGTGCATCCCACCGCTCTCGAGCCGCGCCGCCCTCGGGCGCTCTCGCGGTAAACCCCACCGCACGCAGCACGTCGCCCACGATGTGGGCCAGCGGTCGCGCGTCGAACGCTTTGGCCTGCCCGCGAATCAGCATGACGGCCTGTCGCACATCGGCGCGGTCAAAGAATCGCTGTGCACCCTGCACACGCGCTGAGACGCCCAGTCGCTGCAGCTCGCTTTCGATGACCGCCGATTGCGCGTTGGCGCGGTACAGCACCGCAATCTCGCTGGCAGGCACACCCGCGATGATGCTCTCTCGAATCGACTCTGCGACCGCCAGCGCCTCGTCACGGTCGTTCGCAAACCACTCGACCCGAACTGGCGGTGCGGGCGGCGCGGATTGCGCATGGTGTGGCGCGGACTGCACAGAATACCCCGACGAAGCTGACGCCATTGTCGATGCATCGTCGGGAGCCTGCTGCGGCTCGGCCGCGTGGCGCATGGCGCGCAGCGTGAGCGCCCCAGGCTGATCAGCCATGAGACGATTCGCGATGCGCACGATGGGCTCCTCTGAACGATAGTTGTGTTCGAGGCGAAAGGTGCGGGCGTGCGGATACTCGTTGCCAAATCGCAATAGATAGCTGCTTGAAGCTCCAGCGAAGCTGTAGATCGTTTGGCTCGCATCACCAACGACGCAGAGATCGTCTCGATCTCCGAGCCACACCCGCATCAGCGCATGCTGGAGCGGCGACACGTCCTGAAACTCATCGACGGTGAAAAACCGGTACCGCTCACGCACCTGCACGGTGACCCGAGGCTCGGTCTCGAGCATGCCGGTGGTGAGAATGAGCACGTCTTCGAAGTCAATCTGCTTGCGCTCGGCGAGCAGTGAATCGTAGCGTTCGTGCACCTCGAGCAGTTGCTCAGGAGTCACCCCGGTTGGCACCGGTCGCCCCTCGTGTTCAGCGGTGACGAGTTCGGCGTAGCTGTCAAGGCCGAGCATCGACACCTTACGCCACTCGATCTCAGCGGCGAGGTCACGCAGCGTTTCACCGGGCAGCCGCATGCCGAGCGACTCAACCGCTTGTGAGATCACCGGCACTTTGCCGCCAATGACTTTCGGCGCAGACCCGCCGATCACCTGCGGCCAGAAATAGCTCAGCTGGGCGAGCGCCGCGCCGTGAAAGGTTTGAGCTCGCACCCCCTGCGCACCGAGCCCGCGCAGCCGCGTTTGTAACTCACCGGCGGCCTTGCGGGTGAAGGTCACTGCGAGCACGCGATCGGGTGAGTAGGCGCCGACGCGAACCCCGTGCGCGATGCGGTGGGTCAGGGTGCGAGTTTTGCCCGTTCCCGCTCCGGCGAGCACTGCCACCGGGCCGCGCAGGCACTCAGCGACCTCACGCTGTTGCGCGTCGAGGCCATCAAGCAGGTCATTGCCCACGGTCACCCTCAGCGACCCACTCGTCAATCAGCCACCTCGCGATCGACAGCTCCATCGGCAGGGTCCGGCCCGGCGGCGGGTTGCGCAACTCATCCCTCGTGAACCAGCGCAGCTCAGAGATCTCCCCCGCCTCGGGCACCAGGTGATCGGGGTCGGCGCCCGGTGCGAGCCGCGCGCGAAAGCCGAGCATGATTGACCGGGGAAACGGCCACGGCTGCGAGGTGACGTAGCGCACATCGTGCACCCGCACCCCGGCCTCTTCGAACACCTCACGCACGACGGTCTGCTCGGCGCTCTCGCCCGCCTCAATAAACCCGGCAAGCAGCGAGAATCGGCCCGACTCCCACAGCACGTTCGAGCCGAGCAGCAGCCGATCCTCGTGTTCGACGAGCACAATCACCGCCGGATCAGTGCGCGGAAAGTGTTCGCGGCCGTGCGCGTCGACGCGCGCCCAACCCCCCTGAATCGGTGTGGTGGCCTCACCGTCGGCAGGCGAAAACCCCGCCGAACGATGCCAGTTCGTGAGCGCAAACGCAACCGCGAGCAGCTCGCGGTGCAGCCGCTCAAGGCTGTCGCCGATCACGAAGGGGTATTGCCACCCGCCAGTTGGCTCGGGCGTGTGCTCGTCTTCACCCAACTCAACACCAAAGACGGCCGCGTCATGCGTGCTGCCCAAAAAAAGATGGCGTGAGGTTCGCTCACCGGTCGCGGGAATCAGCTCCAGCAGCACCGGCGCAGCCTGAGCATCGTCATTGTGACCAGCGCCACGGTCCCGCACCGGCACCGTGCCCTGGCGCACGCGCAGCAGCATCGATGACGGGTCGTTCCAAGCTTCGTCGAGCGCTGATTCACTCATGCGGGTGTCAGTGTCTCGATTTAGCAGTCCACTCACGAGGGGCGGTACGGACCGATCCGTCATCTGCTCTCCGATCTCGGGCGCCTGTGTGCATCGTGTTCACTGCGCGTGGCGTCTCGATCTACGCCCGCTCGCTGCTTACGCTGAGGGTATGGTCAGCACCCCATTCACTCTAGCCGCCCTCGCCACCTCCGCGGTGTCGGGTCTTGAGATCACTGGTACGAGAACGCACACCTCCGGCAGTTCGGGTGAGTTTCTGTCGGCAGTGCTTGTGACGAACGATGGCGAGGTCATCATTCGCGTGCCGCAATCACCGGGCGCCGAGGTGCGTCAGTCGGGTGAGCTCTTGGGTCTCGCGGCACTCGAGGATGGGGCGCGAGCGCAGCTGCCCTTTGCTGTGCCGCTGACCCTCGGCATGACCCGCGCGGGCGATTCGCGCGCGGTGGTGAGCACCTTTCTTCCCGGCACTCCCGCGCACCCGAGCGATTTTGAGTCGAATCCGCTGCTGCTTGAACGGCT
>JAAZFP010000106.1 GCA_012511645.1 Microbacteriaceae bacterium | reverse complement strand
TGGGCCGGCTGGCGGCCTCGTTTCGAGCGTCGATCTCTTCTGCGGTTGAAAAGCTCTCGTACAGGTATCCCGCGTCGAGCAGTTTGGCAACCACCGCCCGGTAGATGTCACCGCGCTCGGACTGGCGGTATGGTCCGTGAGGGCCGCCAGCGTCAACGCCTTCGTCCCAGTCGAGTCCGAGCCAGCGGAGTGAGTCCAGGATCTGCCCGTAGCTTTCTTCGCTATCGCGCGCAGCATCGGTGTCTTCAATGCGAAAGACGAAGGTGCCACCCGTGTGCCGGGCATACGCCCAGTTGAACAGGGCGGTGCGCACCATACCAACGTGCGGGGTACCGGTTGGTGACGGACAGAAGCGAACGCGAACGTCACTGCCGGTTGCGGTCGAGAAAGCAGGTTCAGAGAGCGTAGTAGACATCTCCCCCAGTGTAGACGTCGCAGCTCTCAGGACGCGACGCGGCTCACAGGTGTGTACTGGCGCCTTGCGATGTCAATTTGTGCCCTGTGTTGACTCGTGCAGAACTACTTCACGCGTTCGAGGTTCCAGACGTTCCCGTCAATGTGTGAAATGAGACGCTTGCACAGGCGCACCTGGGGGCTCTCGTTCGCGGTGTCCATCGATACAAGCCCGATGGTGCGGTAGCGCGGTGGATCGAGCGGCAGCGACACCGCATCGTCAGGCAGGGTGCGCGCGGCTGCAAGGGCGAGTCCAGGAACCAGCGCTACGGCGCCGCCTGCTGCTGCCATCGCGAGCATCGCAGGAACATTGTCAGTCTCTTGAATAATCTCCGGCTCGAAGCCGCTCTCATGCGCGGCAGCAAGCAGGTGACCGCGACACTTCTCGCACCCCGCGATCCAGTGCTCCCCCGCGTAATCGCCGAGGTGCGCTTCTTCGATACCTGCGGCGCGATCCTCACTCAGCACGAGGCTGACCGTCTCGCGCCACACCGGAGTGAAAATGCTGCCAGCAGGAAGCTCGGCCGCGCCCTCATAGTCAAAAATCAGCGCGCAATCGACTTCGCCGTCTCGCAGCATGGCGATTGCTCCGGGAGGCTCTGCTTCGCGGTACTGCAGCGAAACCTCTGGCGCCTCTTGGGCGAGAAGCCGCATGATCGCGGGCACAATCGTTGCTGATGCTGAGGGGAACCCGACCAACCGTAGGGTGCCCCCGCGCTCTCCACGCAGGTCATCAATCGCAGCGAGCGCTGCATCGATTTCTGCAACGACGGTTCGAGCGTGTTCGGCAAGGATGATGCCAGCGGTAGTGAGGCGAATGCCACGGCCTTGACGCTCGATCAACGGGACCGACAGCCGGGTTTCGACCCGCTTAATGCGCTGGCTCACCGCCGGTTGACTGAGGCCGAGGCTCGCCGCCGCCGCGGTCAATGACCCGGTGGTAGCAAGAGCATGCAGAATGCGCATCTCCGTTGAGTCAATCGCTCCGAGCGGATCAATACCTCGTGTCGTGCTCATGCAACCAAATATAACATATGACAAACAGATCTATTAGAAACATTCACTTCAATTATGCAATGCCGCAACTTACACTCGACGCATGAGCACATACGCAGCCACCCGCATCGAGCACCAGGCAAGGTCACTGTTTCGCGGTGGTCGCGGATATCTCTCAGCAGCGACCGCCGGTCTGCCGACTCGAGAAACCACCGAGGCGATGCGCAGCCACATCGATGAGTGGGAGCGTGGCGCGATCGATCCGGCGCGAATCTCAACCCAGTTCGAGCAGTGCCGCACACACTTCGCCACACTCGCTCATGTGTCTGAAGAGCAGGTAGCAATCGGCTCGCAGGTGTCACAACTCGTGAGCCTCGTTGCCGCCTCACTTCCACCTGGAGCCGATGTGCTCTGCGCCAGCGGCGACTTTGCCTCGCTCGTGCACCCCTTCGTGCAGCGAGACGATGTGACGGTGCGCACCGTGCCGGTCGACGACCTGGCCGAGAGCGTTCGCGACGACACCGCCCTCGTCGTGTTCTCCCTCGTGCAGTCCGCAACGGGTCAGGTTGCAGACCACCTACCAATCGTTGACGCGGCCCGCACCCACGGCGCCCGCACACTGGTTGATCTCACACAGTCACTCGGCTGGTATCACGTCGGCGCTGATCCGTTCGATTACACCGTGACCCACAGCTACAAGTGGCTGTGCTCGCCGCGCGGGATGGCGTTTCTCACTGTTGGGGGCAGCGTGGACGAGCTTCGAGCAACCGCGGCCGGCTGGTACTCTGCAGACGACGTGTGGGCATCGTGTTACGCGGACAATATGCAACTCGCCGCGGGAGCCGGCCGATATGACCTCTCTCCGGTCTGGCCATCCGTTGCTGGCACCGAGGCCGCACTTGGCATGTTTGCCACACTCGATCAATCAGCTGTGGAGCGGCACGCGGTGTCGCTTGCAAACGAGGCCCGATCCCTGCTGGACTTGCCGCCGGGCAACTCAGCAATTGTTGCCTGGGCGGACCCAGACGGCCACGACCTCGCGTCCCTGCAGCGTTCAGGCATCGCTGCCGCCGGACGAGCTGGCAACGCCCGCATCTCGTTTCACCTGTGGAACACGAG
>JAAZFP010000105.1 GCA_012511645.1 Microbacteriaceae bacterium | reverse complement strand
GCAGTAGGACGATGATGAGAACGATGTACAGCCACAGATCCACCGCTTAGCCCTCCATTTCTGAGATGTCGAGTTGGCGTTCGGGGCGGTTCGCGTAGCGAATCATCCACACCGAGTGGATCGCCGCGGAGAGAAACCCGAGGAAGGCGAACAGGTAGAGCACGCCGTAGGGCATCTGCAGAGCCGGGCTTGAACGCACCCATTCGGCACCGATTTTGACCCAGGCCTCATAGACGAGCATCATGCTGGTCGCAACCATGATGAGCCCCGATACCACGCGAAGCGCGGTGAACAAGCGCGTGCCCTTCAGCACGCCATCGAAGATCTCGAGCACGATGTGGCCCTTGCGTCCGACCAAATATCCGGCCATCACAAAGGTGAGGGCAATCATCGACATCAGGGCGATTTCGCCAGCACCCACCCAGGCCATTGCAGGAAAGTATCGCCCGACGACCTGGTACATCACACCAAAGACAATCAGGGCGAACAGCACAATGCCGATCGTCAATTCAATGCGTGAGAGCACCCGAATGAACAGGGGCTCCCTGGGGGCCTCATCGTTCAACTCGGGAATGGTGAACACCGTATTGGTGTGACCGTAAATCGAGTCGTCGGTCTCATTCGGTGCGCCACCGTCGGGAGTGAGTTCTTTGTCAGACACCACTGCCCCCTTTCCTCGCCAGGTGAGCGACGCAACCGTTCGCCAACACCCGCCGCATTGCGCGCTGGGTATGCATGGATGACCTCTCTGTCGTCTGCAGTAGGAAGCGAATGGGTACTGCACCCACCCTTGTAGCTTTGATCCCCGACCCTTTCTGTGAAAGCCCACTCTCACTGAGTGGAACACCTGGTGGCGTTCCGCTTCAACTCTGAGCGGCGCTTCGCATAATGGATGCAAGGCAAGCAATTTCTGATTATACTGACCGGTTAATAAGCCGAATTCTGATCAGGTTCGAAAGGAGCGCAGGACAATGTCGTTCAGTGCATTCAACGAAGGTCACCGCACGGTGCCCACCGAACCTGCCCCGAACTCAGTGCTGGGCCGAATCCTCGCCATTCTTGACACGGTCAAGAGCATTGGGAACCCGACGACCGTTGCCGAACTCTCACACCAAACCGGCATTCCAAAGTCATCAACAGCAAGGCTCATTGCTGAGCTCATCGAGCACCGCTACCTCATTCGCACCGACGATGGCATCAGCCTCGGCATGCGACTGTTTGAGTTCGGCTCACGCGCCAGCATTCCGAAACGAATGATTGCCACCGCAGCTCCCCTACTCAAGGGCCTGTGCGACCTCACCGGCGATCGCGTGACACTGTGGGTTAGCAAGCAGGAGACCATGGTGCTGCTCGCAGCAACCGCCGGGCGAATAGATTTTCTCCCCACCCGCCCCGGCATGCGCACGTCAGTGTTTAACACGGCAAGCGGCAAAGCAAGCCTCGCCTTTACTGACCGACACGTCGTCGACCGAGTCTGTGAGCGCGTCGTGCCCCACCTCGCGAGCGATTTCAAATCAGAACTGAAGGTCGTCCGGTCGACCTCCGTAGCGCTAGACCTCGGTGATGCGTTCCCAGGCGTGCGGGGCGTTGCAAGTCCCGTTCTCGCACCGGGCAACCGCGCAATCGGCGCCATCGCGGTCACCGGCCCAGAAGACAAGGTTGACCCGCACGAAATCGCCGCCCCGCTGCTGCACTCGGTGAACACGCTCGCTGACCGGCTCATGGCCGCGTAGCGCCCTCGCACGGAGCGCCCCCGCATGAGAACCGCCACCTGGACTGAGTCTGTCAGCGTGCTCGATCGCGTCTCGGCGATCCTCGACGCATTCGGCGACGACAGGGTGCTCGGCGTGAATGAGAT
>JAAZFP010000104.1 GCA_012511645.1 Microbacteriaceae bacterium | reverse complement strand
GTCTAGCCCCGACCCACATGCGTCACGAACGATACGCAAGGCATGAAAAAAGGGATCGGCGCGTTGCGCCGATCCCTGATCACTCCCGCGTTCTGCGGGGAAGACACTTACTTGCCAGTCGCGGGAAGAATCGCGAATGGGACAAGAAAGCCGAGCGTCGATGACGCCAGCCCGAGAACGAAGAGCAGCATGCCGTTCTCGCCCGCACCGAACCCATAGCTTGAGAGCACGAGGCCACCGAAGAAGAGAATGAGGGCGAGCACAAAGGCAAAGGCGGTTACCGCACTGACAGCGCCCTGTGAGCTTTCTTCAAACAGCGAATCATTCTGCGTGGTCAATTGCTGGCCTCTCTCGATGCGTGAACGGGGCACTTCGCCCAAGGTCTGCCCTAAGCGTAGCGCACGCAGTAGGCTGGGCTCATGTCGATCGGTAAGTACCTCACGAACATCGGCGTGATCGGTGCGCTCCTGGGCGCGCTCGGCACGATGCGGCAGACCCAAGAGATGCCCCGTGATTGGCGGCGGTTCGTCATATGGGGAGTCTGGGCAGCTGGCCTGACGCTTGCCATTGCAGGGGTAGCGAAGCAGCAAGATGATGAGCTTCGGGAAGCGCAAATCAAGGAAGCGCAGCAGCAAGCAAAAGCCGAAAAGAAGGCAGCGAAGCGGGCTCGATAGCCCGTCTCACCACTGAAAACCCCTCGTTTTGCGAGAGCTTCTTCGCAGTGCTAGGGTATATCTGTTGCCCGCGCGGCAGCGAGCACCTCTAGCTCAATAGGTAGAGCAACTGACTCTTAATCAGTGGGTTCCGGGTTCGAGTCCCGGGGGGTGTACTGCTCACCACACGTCGTCTATTCACGGCATTGAGAAAAAGCTTCAGCCGATGCGGTAGAAGCTTTTTGTTTTCTTTCAAGGATGCGCTTTGACACAGCAACCCGGTTTTTCAGCCGATCTGGCGTTTGCCCTCGAGCTTGCAGATCTCGCGGACTCGATCTCACTGCCCCGCTTTCGCGCGGCTGACCTGACAGTGAGCACGAAACCTGACCGCAGTTTTGTGACCGACGCAGATCTCGCCGTCGAGCGGGCGCTGCGCGAGCGCATCGAAACCGAGCGCCCGGGTGACGGGTTCTTCGGCGAAGAGTCGGGGCGTGCTGACAGCGGTGATCGCCGATGGATCCTCGACCCCATCGACGGGACCTCGAACTTTTTGCGCGGCGTGCCAAACTGGGGCACTCTCATCGCGCTCGAGAGTGATGGTGACGTCACGATTGGTGTCGTCAGCGCCCCGGCGTTTGGCGCGCGCTGGTATGCAGAAATCGGTGAGGGCGCCTGGGCGATCGATGGCGACTCCCCCGCCCGTCGCATGCAGGTGTCTGGAGTTCACGAACTCGAAGATGCGAGCCTCAGCTTTCAGAGCATCGCTCAGTGGCGCGACGCAGGCTACCTCGATTCGCTCCTCGCGCTCGCCGAGTCAGTGTGGCGTGACCGCGCCTACGGAGACATGTGGTCCTACATGCTGCTCGCGGAGGGCCTCGTTGACATCGTCGCCGAGTTCGACGTCAAGCCCTATGATCTCGCGGCTCTTGCGCCTATTGTGCGCGAGGCTGGGGGGCGCTTCACTGACATCGAGGGCAATGAGACCGTGTGGGGCGGCAGCTCACTGGCTACCAATGGGCATGTGCACGACGCGACCGTTGCGCGCATCGCTGCTCACCGCAACTGAGCCTCAGCAATGACGCGCGAGGACGCCTCGCCTCACTGTCGTCACGGATCGACGGCGCAATGTCCGCGAGCCGGGCCCGCCTCTGCGGCGGCGCTACTTCGAGATATTGCCGACTGGGATCTGCGTGTGGCCGGGGTCGACTGCCTCAAGAATCGTGCCAAGCGCCGTGGTCGTGACAGCGATCTGCTCGGGGGTGAGTCCGTCAAAGACGAGTTTGCGCACGATCTCGACGTGTGCGGGTGCGTGCGCTTCAAGATGCGCGAAGCCCTCGTCAGTCAGCACCGCGTTGGTGGCTCTTCGGTCGTCCGGGCAGGCCTCCCGACGCACCCATCCCTGCTTTTCAAGCCTTGTCACAACGTGGGACAGGCGCGACAGGGATGAATTTGCCCAGCGCGCGAGATCGCTCATCAGCCGGGTGCGCTCATCAGCCTCAGAGAGCATGGCGAGCACATGGTATTCGAAGAACGTGAGGCCAGCGTCGCGTTTCAGTTGCGCCTCGACCTCACCGGGCAGCAACAGCGTCGTCGCCACAAGGCGCACCCACATGTCCCGCTCCGCCTCACTCAGCCAGCGGGGCTCATTCTGTTCGGCCACGCATCCCCCGATCCAATAATTACTTGAAGCTTCAAGCCTATGAGATTTTCTCCCAAAAGTCACGCATCGCAATGATGCCGAGCGCATCGTCACACCGCACCCAGCTTCTATCGGCCAGAATAGAGAACTATGAGCACCACAGGTCGAACACCGGCTGAACCAGGCACCATGGTTGGGTCGCAAACCCTCGACCGAGGGCTGCGCGCGCTTGAGGTGCTCGCAGACGCCGGGGAGTCGATGTCAATTGCCCAGCTGGCCGAGCGGCTCGGAGTGCACCGATCCAGTGCCTATCGCATCCTGCGCACCCTCGAAGAGCATCGTTTTGTGCTGCGCAATGAAGCGGGCCTGATTCGCCTCGGTCCCAGGCTCGCAGCCCTCGGCCGGGGAGCCGCACCCGCGCTCACCCAGCTCGCCCAGCCCGAACTGCACACGCTCGCCAATTCCCTCGGCATGACCTCATTCGTCGCAGTGCTCGACGCCGATGAAGTGATCACCATGCTCAGCGTCGAACCGAGCCACGGGCACGCAAACGTTGCGCAGCGGCCGGGCGCTCGCCACCCACTTGATCAAGGAGCGCCGAGCCACGCCGTTGAGGCGTCACTCACCCCAGAAGAGCACCGCGCCATATTCAAAGGCGTGCCACTCAGTGACGCTGCCCGCGAGATTTTTAAGCACGGCTACTCGATCAGCCAGGATGAAGTGATTCACGGACTCACCGCGATCGCCGTGCCGCTGCGCATTCACGGAGAACCACCCGCATCCCTCTCGGTCGTCACCATTGGGGTGCCCGCCAACCTCGACGAAGTCGTCGCAGAACTTCGTGCTGCGGCCGGGCACATGTCATACGCCAACTGGTAGAATGAGCAAGTCCAGCCCACCCGCTTCACGGCACTGAGTGTGGGCAAGACGCTCGAAAAAGGGGCGTTGCTGCCGATCCGGCGAGACACATACGGTTTCTTACTCGTATATTGCTCTGCCCAAGGATCATCATGACCACATTCGCGCACGCACTCGCATCTGCCCTCTCTCGCCACGCAACCCAGGCGTTCGGCCTCATGGGCAACGGCAACGCTCACCTCATCGACGCACTGCCTCATCACGGCATCGCCCTCACTGAGGTGCGGCACGAAGCTGCGACCGTCGCATCGGCCGACGCCTATGCGCGCATCACCGGAACGCTCGCAATCGCGACCGCGACCTACGGCGCCGGATTCACCAACACGCTCACCGCGCTCGCCGAGGCAGCCCAGGCGAGAACCCCCCTGTTGCTTGTTGTTGGAGACGAGCCGACTACCGGGCGGCGCCCCTGGGACGTCGATCAAGAGATGGCCGCTGCCGCACTCGGTGTGCGCAGCTACGCACTCGACCCGCAACACATCGATGAAATCGTCGACCGTGCGGTCACCTCTGCAGAACGAGTGCGGCGACCGGTCGTGCTGTCGATTCCTTACGATCACGCCGCGCTTGAGCTCCCTCTGCCACGCCCCGCAGATCTCGCCACCGAAGAGGGCATTGACCTCAATGACCCCGCGACAATGCAGGCGCTCGCTCAGGCGACCCTGCCCAGTGGCGCATCAGCCGCACGACGCGAGAGCAGCCACGCTCGCCCCAGCACCACCGCAACCTCAATCGAGCTCGCGGCCGCAGTGCAGCTGCTGACCGGTGCCGAGCGACCACTCGTTCTCGCTGGCCATGGCGCTTGGGTGTCGGGCGCTGAATCACAGCTTGCAACGCTCGCCGAGCGGCTCGGTGCGCTCACCGCGTCGACCGCGCTCGCCCGCGGCATCTTTGCTGACGATCGCTTCGACCTCGGGATCACTGGAGGCTTCGGGCAGCACAGGGCTATGCAGACCATCACCCAGGCCGATGTCGTGATCGTCGTTGGCGCGAGTCTCAACCAGTTCACCATGCGGTTCGGCGAGCTCTTTGGGCCCGGCACCAAAATCGTTCGCATCGACCGTGACCAGGTCGACCCGCCAAAGAGTCTGCATGAAATTGAGCAGTTGTTGCTGCGGGGCGACGCAAGCGAAGTGCTCGATTCGCTGATCGCAGGCCTGAGCGCTCACCGGGCCCAGACACTGTGGCGAGACCAAGTACGCGGGCTCGAGCCGGGCGGCGCGCTGCGCGCGCTCGATCGCGGCACTGATCACCCAGGTGGACTCTGCGAAGACGGCAGACTTGACCCTCGAGCGGTCGCTGCTCGCCTCGCCGAACTCTTGCCCGAAGACCGTCACGTCACAAGCGATGGCGGTCACTTCATCGGTTGGGCGAACATGTTTTGGCCGGTCGCCTCGCCTCAGCGCATGATCATGGTCGGTACCGCCTACCAAACCATCGGTCTCGGGCTCGCAACAGTGGCAGGTGTTGCTGCGGCGGCCCCTGACAGCACGACCGTGGTGACCACCGGCGATGGCGGCGGGCTGATGGCCCTCGCCGACCTCGAAACCGCCATTCGCACGACGAAGAGTTGCGTCATTGTGGTGTGGAATGATGGCGCGTATGGTGCCGAGGTGCACCTCTATGGACTCATGGGCATCGACCAGGCCCCCATGATGATTCCCGACGTCAATTTCGCGGGACTCGCAGCTGCGCTGGGCGCAACGGGCGTGCGCGTCGACACCC
Source organism: Microbacteriaceae bacterium (assembly GCA_012511645.1). GTDB lineage: Bacteria > Actinomycetota > Actinomycetes > Actinomycetales > Microbacteriaceae > Leucobacter. The sequence goes on along the minus strand of JAAZFP010000104.1, from coordinate 5,338 downwards.
TGGCAGACCTTGATGCACTCACCGCATGGCGAGAGGCGGGTGCCAGCGGCACGATACTGGTTGATTGCCGTATCTCACGCTCAGTGACAGCCCCATATCAAGTTGAGATTCAGCGGGTCAACGGCCTCGACGTGTAGGTGACTGCCGCACGACGCGCGCGGACACGAATGTAACGCACACGGCCCCGCTCACCAACGCGAGCGGGGCCGTGTGCAATCTTGCAGAGAAGCTTAGGCAGCCTTCTCCCACACAAAGTGGTTCTTCTGTTGCTCGTCCTCGTATTCCTGGCCAAGTGGAATACCGGTGCGGTCGCGCAGAAGGAGAGTCGCAATAAACGCGACCACCATGACGGCCGCAATATAGAACGTCACCGACACCGCGGTACCGGTCAGATTCACGAGCCACTGAGAGATCATCGGGGCAAACGCGCCACCAAGGATCGCGCCGAACGCGTATGTAATCGACACACCCGAGAATCGAATTGAGGCTGGGAAGAGCTCGGCGAAGTATGCCGCCTGCTGCCCATACGTGAAACCGTTGCCGATCGCGAAGAGCGACAAACCGATAAACAAGATCCATGGGTTGCCGGTGTTTACCATCGGGAAGAGGAAGAAGATCACGGCGAGGAAGGCAATCCAGCCAACGATGTAGGTATTCTTTCGCCCGATGCGGTCGGACACGGTGCCTGCAAGGAAGGTCATCACCAGCCACACCACGGAGGCTCCTGCGACCGCGAGAAGCACCGGCGTGCGCTCCATGCCAACAAGACCACCGTCTTCGATTGGCGTCGTTGCATAGCTCTGAATAAAGCCGCCAGTGGTCATGTAGCCCGCAGCATTGTTTCCGGCAAAGGTGAGTGCTGCGAGCACAACCAGCAGCCAGTGCTTCTTGAAGAGCTCGACAACAGGAATTTTGGTGCGCTCTTTGCGCTCGGCGATCTCTTCAAATACTGGGCTCTCTTCGACCGTGCGACGCACGACGATGCCGACCACAATCAGCACAATGCTGAGCAAGAACGGAACACGCCAACCCCACTCGACAAACGCTTCGCCGGGTGAGATGACACCGGTCATGAGCGCGAGAATGCCCGAAGCGAGCAGCAGGCCGATCGGCACGCCGATCTGAGGGAAGGCGCCCATTCGGCCGCGCTGATCTGCCGGAGAGTGTTCAACAGCCATGAGCACGGCACCACCCCACTCGCCGCCTGTTGACAGGCCCTGCAGCACGCGGAGCACCATCAGGAGGATGGGCGCAAGCACACCGACTTGCTCGTAGGTCGGCAGCACACCAATCAGCGTGGTAGCAACGCCCATCAGAATCAGGGTGATGACGAGCATCGCCTTGCGACCGATGCGGTCACCGAAGTGGCCCGCCAGAAATGCGCCAAGAGGGCGGAACAGGAAGCTCACACCGACGGTGGCAAACGCAATAATGGTGCCGGATTGTGGGCCCGCGGGCTCAAAAAAGAGCTTGCCGAACACGAGACCGGCGACGCTTGCGTAGAGGAAGAAGTCGTACCACTCGATGGTGGTGCCGATGACTGTAGCCGCGGCTACGCGGCGCAGTTCGCGGGGCGAAGTCGCCGTTGCGGTGTTGCTCGTCATGTGAAGTTGAGACTCCCTTGTCGAAATATGAAGATATCGTTCAATTATTGAACAGGTGTTTTGATAGCTGAACTGGCACAACTATACGCCAAAGTTGACGATTCGTCACATGGAATATATTTCGCGGCCACGAGCCGTTCACGATGCTCCGCGCACGCACTTACGCGGACAGATCTCCCGAAGCATGCTCCCTCAGGCTGAGGGGTACAGCAATTCCTGCTGCGAGCGCCGAGCGTCGGCTTCGCCTCGCTTGGGCCAGTGCACGAGTGCCCGCTCCGCCATTGCGGTGATGGTCAGCGACGGATTCACGCCCGGGTTTGCGGGCACCGCCGCGCCGTCCACGACGTGCAGCCCCGGATAGCCCCAGACGCGGTGGTAGGTATCGACAACCCCGGTCTCGGGTGACGCGGACACCACAGCTCCCCCGAGAAAGTGCGCAGTGAGCGGAATGCCGAACACCTCGGGCCAGGATCCTCGGGCTTCTGCTCGCACCCCGGACATCTGCTGCAGCCGCGCCGCGATGGCTTTCACCGCTCTGTGCGCGCCGGGCAGGTAGCTCGGGTTCGGCTCGCCCTCCCCCTGTGCGCTTGTGAGCCCTGGCCGCATGAGCCCACCGAGGCGTCGCTTCACCGACAGGGTGAGCGAGTTGTCTGCGGTTTGCATGACCAGCGCGATGACGCCTCGCTCGCTCCACCGGCGGAGTGACGACAGCTTGAGCGCAGAGATCGGCGCTCGAACCACCTGTGCGATCAGCGATCCAAGGCGGGCCGGCAGACTGCGATCCCCGGGCACGAGCACCGTCGCAAGCATGCCCATGACGTTCGAACCGGGGCCGTAGCGCACGTTTTCGACGTGGGTGCGGTCGTCGATGTGGAACGAGGTGGTGATGGCCACGCCCTTCGCGAGGCCCATGTGTTCTGGCACCGACACCGCAACCGCGCCATCGAGCGCCTCGGAATTGGTGCGGGTGAGATGCCCGAGCCGTGACGAGATCTGCGGGAGCGCACCCGCGTGCTTCATGCGATGCAGCAGCTGCTGTGTGCCCCAGGTGCCGCCAGCAAACACGACCTGTGTGGCGCTCACCCGGCGACGCTCACGACGCACCCACGCTCCGCTGCGCTCGGTGGTCACCCAATAGCCCCCGCCACGCCGCGGCACGACCTCGGTGACAGTACGCAGGGGCTCGATCACCACTCCGCGGCGCTCGGCAAGCGCAAGGTAGTTCTTCATGAGCGTGTTCTTGGCGCCGACCCGGCAGCCAACCATGCAGTTGCCGCAGAACGTGCATCCCGTGCGTGCGGGGCCATCACCCCCAAAGAAGGGGTCTGGCACGGTCACACCAGGGTCACCATAGAACACACCCGTAGGCGCCAACCTGAAGCTTGCTTCGACACCGAGATCCTGTGCGGCGTCACGCATCATCTGCTCGACGGGTCCGGCTGCGGGGTACTGATCCACGACCCCGAGCATGCGCTTTGCCGTGGCATAGTGTGGCGCAAGTTCGGCCTGCCAATCGGATGTGCCGGGATCGGTATCGTCGGGTTCACTGTGACCGGTGTCGGTGATGACGTGTCGCATGGTCGATGCAGTCAGTCTCGGCCACTGCTGATCGTCGAAGAATGATCGGCCGGGCTCATAGAGGGTGTTGGCATAGTTCAGTGACCCGCCGCCCACACCGGCACCCGCAAGCACCATCACGTGCGGCAGCCGGTGAATTCGCTGCACCCCGGTACAGCCGAGGGCCGGAGCCCACAGATACTTCGGAATGTTCCAGTTTGTCTTCGCGAAGTCGTCGTCTTCAAAGCGGCGCCCCGCTTCATAGACGTGCACGCGGTACCCCTTGAGTGCGAGCCTGAGGGCTGCGACCGATCCGCCGAACCCTGAACCAATCACCACCACATCGTGGTCGCAGTCGCGACTCATGAGGCTCCTCCCCCGACACTGCACTTGAGCCTGAACAGCGTATGTTTTTCGCCTCGCCGCACCAGCCTCGCTTGTGTGAACTCAACAGTCATTCGGCACTGACCTGCAATGCGACGCGAGCAACCGTACGAAATCCTGCACATTGCCATGACTGCGATGGTCGACTACGATCCGAGATAATCCGTGATGAGGTGATTCGCACCGTGGCGAGTCATGACGGGATTTCAAGGGTGAAAGAGGTGGATCACTTGCAGACCGCGCGCGCACCCCGGGCCCACGCCGTGGCCCACTCCGAGAGTCTGCCTGCGTTTCAGCAGGTCGTGTCGTCGTCGTTTGTGCCGCTACGAGTATCAACTGAGCGCGACCAGCCGTTTCATGCGCGCCTTACCAGCGCAGGCGGCGACTGTGTGGATTTCACCGAGGTGAATGCGGCCCCACACCTGGTGGAGCGCACCCCCGAGACGATAGAAGGGGGAGGCAGCGGCTATTACAAAGTAAGTCTGCTGCTTGAAGGCACGAGCGTGCTTGTCCAAGACGGACGAGAGCTCGTCATGCAATCAGGCGATCTCTCGGTGTATGACACCTCTCGCCCCTATTCGCTACTGTTCACCGAACAGTTTCGCAATCTCATCATGATGTTTCCGAAGGATCAACTCGAGCTCCCTGTTCCCTTCACCGACCAGCTCACCGCGGTGTCACTCAGCGCAGACCATTCCCTCTCGCCCATCGTGTCGGCGTTCATCTCGCAGTTTCCCGCTCAGCTTGAACACCTCACTGCTGCGCTCCGAGCAAAACTCTGCCACACCAGCCTCGGATTGATCGGCACCCTTTTCTCACAGGTGCTCGATGTTGAGGCGCAGGCCCGCGATCCACGCCAGGTGCTGTTGCAGCAGATCTTTACGTTTATCGACGATCACCTGGGTAACCCAGAGCTCTCCCCCGGCATAATTGCGCAGGCGCACTACATTTCAACTCGGCACCTGCACGCGCTCTTTGCCGACCTCGACACCACCGTGTCAACCTCGGTGCGCACACGCCGCCTCGAAAGCGCAAAACGTGACCTCGCTGACCCACTGCATGTCACTCGCACCGTTGCCGCAGTCGCAGCCCGCTGGGGGTTCGTTGATGCTGCCCACTTCAGCCGCGTCTTCAAACGTCATTTTGGCGTGTCGCCGAGCGAATTCCGACACCACTAGCGTGCACTCGCTGACACTCAGCGCCGACTTCATGTCCACAGGCGCACGATCATTCGCGGCCACTGTCAATCTGCCGTCTTCGTAGCAATACTTTGGGGTATCGCTTCTTTCACGGGAGGACCCAATGACGCACAACCCCGATATCACCCACACCCACGGCAAGCGGGTCACGGCGATCACCACCGCCACGCACCCGCTCGATCCGCTCACCGGCGAAGAAATTGACGCGGCCAGAGCGCTGCTCGCCAGCGCAGGCCACTTCACCGAACACACCCGAGTGCCACGAATGCTGCTGGTTGACGCACCCAAGGAGGTCGTGTCGAAGTGGCAGCCCGGCGATGCGCTCGACCGTCGAGTGAAGGTCACCCTGCTTGATCTTGACTCGGCACGCACCCGCGAAGCGGTCGTGTCGGTGACGCGCGGCGAGATCGACGAGCTGCACGAGCTCACACCAGAGAGCGAGCCGTTCGGCCAGGCACAGTTCATGTTCGAGGAGTACGGGCTCGTCGAGAACATCGTCAAGTCATCACCGGAGTGGCAGAACGCGATGAAACGTCGCGGGCTCGAAGAACACATGGAGCTCGCCTTTTGCAACCCACTCGCCCCAGGATTTTT
>JAAZFP010000103.1 GCA_012511645.1 Microbacteriaceae bacterium | reverse complement strand
GAACGTGAGACTGCCCTGCGTGAAACGTGGGCCCGCAGCTTCGGCCTTGTGGTTGCAGAGCAATCCTCGGCGCACGCGCCCCCGCACTTTACCGGCCTCGATCGGGAGTCGCTCATCGCTGACTCGCTCAAGCTTGCCCTCCCCGCGCACGGTGCGGGTGATCCTGGGTTTGATCGCGTGGTGTCGCTCGCAGACGCCGCCGATCTGCCATGGGTGATGGAACCCCGCGGCGCAGCCTCGCGACACTGGGCTGAGCAAGCGTGCCGCAGCGCGGGGTTCGAGCCAGACGTGCGGTATGAAACCGCTGACCTTCAGGCCCACGTTCGGCTGATCGAGACAGCCAACGCCGTCGCTTTACTGCCAGGGCTCGTGCATGCCAGGGCGCCGCGCGGCATGCGGGTGATCGACCTCGAGGGCAACCCGCGCCGCACGGTGTTCACCGCGGCCCGGCATTCGAGTGCCGAACATGCGGGGGTCAACGCGGTGCGCCGAGCGCTTCGTGCCGAGGCGCAGGCGCTCGCCAGCGAAGACTCGGCCTTCGCAAGCTAGGATTGACATCGTGGATCGGGGCACCTCGCCCCGCAGGTGTGCGGCGCCCACGCGCCGGAAAGGGACGGGTCATGCCAACCGGCAAGGTCAGGTTCTACGACGAAGAAAAAGGGTTCGGCTTCATCCAGGGTGATGACGGCGAACAGGTGTATGTGCACGCATCGGTGTTGCCCGATGATGTCGAGCTCACCGCAGGCATGCGGCTCGAATACGGTGTTGCCGACGGGCGGCGTGGCCCGCAGGCGCTCTCGGTTCGTGTGCTCGACGCGCCGCCGCGTGCGGCACGGCGCAATCGCAAGCCAGCGGTCGAAATGGCGGTCATCGTCGAAGATCTCATGAAGATGCTTGACGGTATCGGCGAGCGGTTGCAGCACGGTCAATACCCTGATCGTCAGGCATCGCGTCAGGTCGCCACCATTTTGCGCCGACTCGCAGACGATTTCGATGTCTGACGCGGTGACCGAACCAGAGCAGGTCGACGAGTCGGCCGCGCAGGGTGCGCTGCCGCTGACCGAGGCTGAGGTTGAGGCTGTGGTGGTGGAGCCAGTAAATGCCGACGCTGAGGCGGCGGAGTTGGTTTCTGCGGAGGGAACATCGGCAGAAGAAGCTGAGGCTGCAGAAGAAGTTGATGCGGTAGCAGCTGTGCCGCTCGAACCTGACGCCGTGCTGCTTGCCTCGAGGAATGTTGCTCGGGCTGCGCTCGAAGAGATCACCGACCCGAAGTCGATCGGCGCCGATGAGGGGCACGAGGCGCACGAACAGCATGTGCTCACGCTCTATTTTGCGTGCACGCTGCCGGGGTACCCGGGGTGGCGATGGGCCGCAACTCTCGCGAGGGTTGACGCAGACTCTCCGGTGAACGTGCTCGAGGTTGAACTGCTGCCGGGCGAGGGTGCCGTGGTCGCGCCCGAGTGGGTGCCGTGGTCCGTTCGGCTGGCCCAGTACCGTGAGTCGCAGGCTCGCCAGGCTGCCGAAGAAGCCGCTGCCGCTGAGGCTGCCGCAGCGGAGCTCGCTGAAGAAGACGAAGTCGATCCAGAGAACGATCTGCTGCAGAACGACTACAGCGACTTTGATGACATCGACGGCGTCGACTTTGAGAGCGACGATGATGATTCTGACGACGATGATTCTGACGATGATGATTCTGACGACGATGATTCTGACGATGATGATTCTGACGACGATGATTCTGACGATGAAACCGACGAGGATGATGACCTCGAAGAGGAATCAGATGCCGACGAGGATGATGACGATTCTGAGGCCGATGATGACGCCGAAGACGAGTACGACGACGATTCTGATGATGATTCAGACGACGATGACGACTCGGATGATGACGACTCGGATGATGACGACGAGGCTGACGAAGACGGCTTCTTAGACCTTGACGAGCATGATCTGCACGATCATCGCGACGATGAGGTCGACTTCGAAGACGACGAGGAATAGCGGCGAGTGTGGGCGCTCATTGGCGAGCACCCACACCGACGTCTCAGCGGATCAGCCGAGGCGTTCTAGCACATAATCGATTGACGCAGTAAGCGCGCGAACATCATCGGGCTCAATCGCGGTGAACGTCGCGACGCGCAACTGATTGCGACCCAGCTTGCGGTACGGCTCGGTGTCGACGACGCCGTTTGCTCGGAGCGCCTTCGAAATCGCCGAGGCATCGATCGAATCATCGAAGTCGATCGTGACGACCACGTTCGAGCGGTGTGAAGGATCGGTGACGAACGGGGTCGCGACTGAGCTGCGCTCAGCCCAGTCGTAGAGCACGCTCGAGCTCTCGGCAGTTCGTGCCGCAGCCCAAGACAGTCCGCCCTGCGCATTGATCCAGCGCACCTGCTCGTCCATCAGGGCGAGGGTTGAGAGGGCCGGGGTATTGAGCGTCTGGTCGAGGCGTGAGTTGCTCAACGCACCTGCGAGACTCAGCGTCTCAGGAATGTAGCGGTCTGATGCGGCTACGCGTTCGATGCGCTGAATCGCGGCAGGGGAGACGAGCGCAAACCACAGACCGCCGTCGCTGGCGAAGTTCTTTTGTGGCGAGAAGTAGTAGACGTCGACCTCGCGTGCGTCGAAATCGAGGCCGCCCGCGCCACTGGTCGCGTCGACCACGGTGAGCGCGCCCTCGTCACCGTGTACCCGACGTACCTCAGCCATCACACCAGTAGAGGTTTCGTTGTGGGGGTAGGCGTAGACGTCAATACCGGCGGCGGCTTCGGCCTCGCTGCGACTGCCCGCTGGAGCCTCGCGAATATCTGGTT
>JAAZFP010000006.1 GCA_012511645.1 Microbacteriaceae bacterium | reverse complement strand
CTATATAGGGGCTTGCGTGTCGCATGCAAATCGAGGCAGCTGCCTCGCCGACCTTGAAGTCCCGCGCCACAGCAATGCCGATCGGCTCCGTTGAATCAACCTTTTGTGAAACCCAAACCCCGCAGCGGTGTACCGGGTTACGTTCGGCGATACTCTGCCGTGATGGGGCACTCAAACGGATCTCGTGCCGCGAGACCGACCCGGTTCAGGTAATCGATCACAATCGCGTACGAACGCAGCAGCGACGTTTCCGTGTAGGGCACCGAGAGCGTCTCACAGTGCTCGCGAACAATCTCTCTCGCACGAGCGAGATACGGCCGCGACATACTCGGGAACAGGTGATGCTCTATTTGGTAGTTGAGGCCCCCCATCAGTGCTGTCGCCCACCACCCGCCGCGAATATTGCGTGAGGTGCGCACCTGCTTCGAAAAGAAATCCAGCTTTGCATCGAGCGCAATCACCGGCATTCCCTTATGGTTGGGGGCGAATGACGCGCCCATGTACACTCCAAACACCGCAAACTGCACGGCGAGAAACGCGAAAGCCATACCCACTGGCAGCAGCATGAACACCGGCACCAGCAGCATGACAAATCGGGCAACAATCAGTGACAGTTCGGTCCAGCGACCCTTGACGGGCGCCCGGCTGCACAGGTGGCGCAGGCTGTGCATGTGCAGGTTCAGGCCCTCAAGGGTGAGCAGGGGAAAGAACAGCCAGCCCTGGCGACGTGTGATCGCTCGACGCAACCCGCGGGCGCCGATCGCGTCTTCCTCAAGAAACGAGATCGTATCGACCTCGATATCGGGGTCCTTACCAACCTTGTTCGGATTCGCATGGTGCCGCGTGTGCTTCGAATCCCACCACGAGTAGCTCAACCCAATTGTGCCAGCAAGGATGCGCGCCAAACGATCATTAGCAGGACCAAAGGCGAGGATCTGCCGGTGGGCCGCCTCGTGGGTGAGAAACGCGATCTGTGTCAGAATTAACCCGAGTGCTGCTGCAATGAGCAGTTGAAACCAGCTCTCTCCGAGTAGCAGGAAACCTGTTACCACGCCGCCGAGAGCGAGCACAATGCCGCCCGCAACGAGCGCATAGAACCAGTACGCTCGTCGCAACAGCCCCGCTTCACGCACCACCTGCGCGACCTGGGTGTACGCCTTCGCTATTGGCGGGAAATCGGCAGTGCTGGCCCTCGTGAACTGCACTGGACCGAGTCCCTCGGGCGACTGAATTTACGTAACCGACATGCGCGGCACCTGCTTCTGTTACGGAATCCCTGACGGAAGATCCTGGGAGAGCCACTGGCAAGTGCCGATCGCTGCTTCCACCGTACGCGAGTGCCCATACCGTTCCCTGTATGCGCCACCCGAACCAACGTGCCGTGAACGAGCCATCCTCGTTCAGAAATTTCACGACGTCGTCATTGGCCGAGTTCTGCGCGTCTTCCCGGCTACTCCCCGACGAGTCGCTGGGGCTCGAGGCCCGCCTCAATCAGGGTTTCGGCGCGCTCGGTGTGGGGAGCGAACTCGAGCGTGTCCGTGCGAATGCCCAGGTCGCGATCGGCGTGCAGCGCCATCGAATGCGCAGCGTTGCGCACATCGCGATCCTCGATCGCCTGAAGCAGCGCGCCGTGGTCGGCGAGCATGGTCTCTCGGGTGGCACCCACGAACACCAAGCCGCGCTCGGCCGCCTGGTTGAGCGTTTGCATAACCCCCTCATAGAGATCGAGCAGCAGTCGACTGCCACTCGCCTCAACGATGAGCCGGTGAAACGAGTCGTCGCGGGTGAAGCCGAGCTCAAGCTCGCTCGGCTCTTCGGCGAGCCTGGCGCTGCGCTCGTAGCTCGCGCGAATCGCCTCGAGCTGAGCATCGGTGCGTTTCACTGCCGCGGTCTGTGCCGCCTCTATTTCAAGCGAGCGGCGATAGACGAGCACCTCTTCGAGGTCGTGGTCGGCGAGAAAGTCAGTGAGCAGGGAACTCACCGGCGTGCGCGCCTGCACAAACGTGCCCACACCGGGTACCGTCTTCAGCATGCCGAGGGTTGCAAGCGCGCGCACCGCCTCGCGAATCGTCGACTTGCCCACGCCCACCAGCTCCATGAGCTCGGGCTCTTTGGGAATCAGTTCGCCGACCGGCCACTGCCCACCGACAATCTGGGATCGCAGGTAGCCAAGCGTGTCCCTCGCCTTCTGCGAGCCGCCCAGTGAGTGAGACATTGACGCCCTCGTTTCTTCGGTACTGACTCTATCGAGAGAGCCGCCCCGTTCACACCCGGTCGAGCGTTGCCACCCAGTCGGTCATGGCTTCCAGCCCCGCAATAGTTTCGGTCACCCCGAGCGCCTGCACCTGGCGACCAGCCACCCGAAGCACTCGGCCCTCTGCGAGCGCCGGGATCGCGGCGACGGCTGGATTCTGGAGCAGCTCGGTGAACATGCGATCTCCCGTGCCGTTCATGTCAATGAGCACGATGCCGTCGGGGTTCGCCTGCACCAGTTGCTCTGCGGTGATGGGCCCGGTGCGGTGAATATCGAGTTCGCTCGCCACGCTCGTCGCCCCGGCAAGCCCGAGCAGCTCGATCGGGTAGGCGTCGCCTGCGGT
>JAAZFP010000102.1 GCA_012511645.1 Microbacteriaceae bacterium | reverse complement strand
GGCACCTATATCGGCACCGTGTGCGCGCAGAGCGAGTTCGGGCGCACCGTGGCCCTGACCTCGGCCACTTGGCTCGGCGGTGACCCCGATCCGTTTGTCGTGTCGTCCGGGTCTCGCGTCGCGGCTGATCCGGAGTCGAGCGGCAACTCGCGCGACTACACGAGGGTCGCCGACTACTCGATTGAGACGCTTGCCGACGCGACCGTGCGGTTCGCGTTGAGCGATGGCTCGACCCAGACGGGCACCCTCGCCCAGGTGCCAGTTGGGGTCACCGTGCAGGTGCAGCAGTGCGTGTCGACCGGCGGCGGTGAGCGATGCTCGACACTGGTGTCGCTGCCGGCGAATGGGCCCGCGGCTACCCGCGTCACGTTCACCGGCAGCTGCGTGCCCGCGGGCGGTGACCCCGGGGCCGAGTTCACCGTCACGGGCCGCCCGTTTGGCGACGCACAGTTCACCCCGCAGGGCACCGATCAGGTGCGAGTGAGCTGGTCGAGCACGCCGGGCCACATCGCGTTCAGCCACGCCGCCTTCACGGGCGGCATGAGCGACGATCCTGGCCCGCCGCCCGGTCCCGGTGGATAGTGGCGATCACCATCGCCCCGCAGCACACGACCTCACCGCACCACGACAGAAAGCCAGCAGCACGATGAGCACCTCTTCAGCAGCTTCGCCACAGCATCCGGCACAGCCAGGCCCCACCCAGCCGAGCCCTGCCCAGCCGAGCCCGCTCAGCGATGAGCGCGCGACCTGGGCCGGCAGCGCGCTGCGCACCACGGCCGACGCGATGGAGCAGATGATTCACGGCAAGCGCCGCGTCATCGAGCTGGTGCTCGCCGCCCAGGTGGCCCGCGGTCATGTGTTGCTCGAAGATGTGCCGGGCACCGGCAAAACGGCGCTCGCACGCACCCTCGCGCAGGTGATGCAGGGCTCGTCATCACGCATTCAGTTCACGCCCGACCTGTTGCCGGGCGATGTGACCGGCATCACCGTGTACGACCAGCGCCAGGGTATCTTCGAATTTCACGCGGGGCCGATCTTTGCGAATGTGGTGCTCGCCGACGAGATCAACCGCGCGAGCCCGAAGACGCAGTCTGCGCTGCTTGAGGTGATGGAAGAGGGGCAGGTCACGGTGGATGGCAAGAGCCACCCCGTCGGCACCCCCTTCATGGTGATCGCCACCCAGAACCCCGTCGAGCAGGCGGGCACCTATCGGCTGCCCGAGGCGCAGCTCGACCGGTTCATGATCAAGACAAGCATCGGCTACCCGGACGAGACCGCGATGCGCCGCATTCTGCAGCAGCATGCCACACCGCGCGAGGTGCAGCCCGTGATGAACACCGGCACGCTGCTGCAGCTGCAGGAGTTCGCGGCGCAGGTCTATGTCAGCCCGCTGGTGGTCGACTACCTCACGCGGCTCGTTGAGGCGAGTCGCAGCGCGAGCGAGGTGCGCCTTGGTGCGAGTGTGCGGGGTGCGCTCGCGCTGCAGCGCATGGCGACCGCGTGGGCGCTAGTGCAGGGGCGCAGCTTTGTGGTTCCCGACGACGTGCGCAGCCTCGCGACTGCGGCGCTCACTCACCGACTCGTGCTCGAACCCGAGGCCGAGTTTGACGGGGTGACCGCCGAGCAGGTCATTGCCCGCCTGCTGCTCGATGTTGCCGAGCCCACCGAGAACGGCACTGCATGACCAAATCGATCACCCCACTCGGGTGGTGTGTGCTCGTGGTCGCGGTGGTCGGCTTCGTCACCGGCGCCACCTTCTCATGGATCGAGGGCTGGGTGCTCGCCGTCGCAGCCACCCTGGTGCTGCTCGTCGCCGCGCCGTTTTTGCTCGGTTCGCGCCAGTATGAGCTCAGCATTGCACTGCCACACCGCAGCGTCGTCGCGGGCGGTGAGGTGCACCTGACCGTGTCGGTGCAGAACACGGCAGCCCGACCCATGATGCCCGCCATCATCGAGCTGCCGGTGGGCGAAGCCCTTCGCGAACTGACGGTGCCGTTTTTGGCCGCGGGGCAGCAGGCGCCTCTGCCGGTTGCGATCGCCGCACCCAGGCGCGGGGTCATCGCGGTCGGCCCGCTCACGGTCGCGCACGGCGACCCGCTCGGGCTGCTGCGACGCGAACACACCTGGCCCGAAAAGCACCGCGTGCATGTGCATCCCCGCACCGTGATGCCACCGCCAAACTCCGCAGGTCTCGTGCGAGACCTTGAGGGGCAGGCAAGCAGCCGCCTCGTCGACAGTGACCTGTCGTTTCACGCGGTGCGCGAGTATGTGCCGGGCGATGCGGTGCGCAACATTCACTGGAAGAGCACCGCAAAGACTGGCTCGCTCATGGTGCGGCAGTATGAAGAAACCCAGACGGCCCGCGTCGCCGTGCTCTTTGACGCCCGCCGCGAGGAGTATGCCAGCGACGACGAGTTCGAGCTCGGGGTGAGCCTCGCCGCGTCGCTCTCGACGCAGGCCGTGCGTGAGGGCCGCGAGCGCTTCGTTGCGTCGGCATGGGTACCCGCCGGTCGCAGGCCACGCGCCGACGGCCTCGAAGAGTTGCCGTCACGCAGCCCCGCGCAGCTGCTCGATGCCTGGGCTGAACTGCTGCCGGTCTCAGAGGGGCTGCCCATCGAGCACTTGGCGCGCACGCTCGCGCACTCCATGCGTCAACTCTCACTCGTGGCCATTATCACCGGCTCTGCGGTGCCCGTGGATCGGCTTCGCCGCACCGCCGTCTCGTTTGCGCCCGATGTGCGCGTGCTCGCGGTGCGTGCCGAGCAGCTCGCCGACCCGGCAGCTCAGCGCATTGACGCGCTCACCATCATGACCGCAGGCGCGCTGGGCGACCTGCCACAACTCCTGGTTCGCGGCGCATGATGAGTAGGCGGGCAACCCTCGGGGCGGTCGCCGCGGCAGGTGCCGTGGCCGCCCTGCTTGGGGTGCTCGCCGCCTGGCCCATCTATGAGACGTGGTGGCTGGTGCTCGTCGCAGCCGTCGGCACCGTGCTTGGTGTCGGCATCGTAGCGCTCGGCGCGGCGCGCCGCCTGAGCCTGCTCGCGACCGGTGCGCTGCTTGCCGCCGCCTATGTGGTGACGGTGGTGCCGGTCGCCGTGCCCCGCGGGCTCGACCAGGTGCCGGGCGGGCTGCTGCCGGCCCTGCTCGACGGCGTCGCAGGCATCGTGGTCGGCTGGAAGCACCTGCTCACCCTTACCCTGCCCGTCGGCACCTACCAGGCGGTGCTCGTGCCCGCCTACCTCGTCTTGCTGCTGAGCGCCTTCTTCGCGACCACGATCGCGCTGCGTGCGCCTCGGTTCGCCGCATGGGCGGCGGTGCCGCTCGTGACGCCGGTGGTGTTCGGCACGGTGTTCGGCGCCTCAGCGGTGAGTGATCCACTGCCCTTCGCGCCGAGCATCGCGGCCCCACGAGAAATCGCACTCGGGCTGGCAGCCGCGGCACTCGCTGGCACCTGGGTGTGGTTCGCCGCCGGTGCGACCAGGCGCCGGGCGCTGCGTCTGGGGCGAAGCGTTGGGGCCTCCCCAGCAGGCGCAGGGTCACCCACAGGTTTCGGACGCGGCACCGGTCGGGTACGGCGGGGTGTGTTCGGTGCCGCAACGGTTGCTGTGGCGCTCGCCGCAGGGCTTGCGCTTGCCCCGGCCCTCGATGCCGGGGCGCGCCAGGTGCCGCGCGACCGCGTCGATCCAGAGATTGTGCTGCGCGAGAGACCAAGCCCGCTGGCGACCTACCGCGCGTCGAAAGCCGACGACGCGATCGACCGGGTGTGGTTCGAGGTCACCTCGCAGGGCCAGCTGCCTGATCGCCTGCGCCTCGCCGTGCTTGACTCCTATGATGGGGTCGATTTTCACCTGAGTGACGCCGAGCTCGGCCGGTTCACGAGGTTTCCGAGCGCGGGCGCGGTCAATGAGCCCGAGACCGTCACCGTGCGGGTCGGTGATGGCTATGGTGACGTGTGGGTGCCCACGGCTGGTCTCGGATCGGTGCCGTCCTTCTCTGGCCCGCGCGGGGCCGAGCTTGCTGACGCGTTCTTCGTGAACCGCGCGACCGAGGCGGCTATTGTCGCTGACGGGCTCGCCCCGGGTGATAGCTTCTCGATGTCGATGAGCGTCGCGCCGGCCGAGCCACTCACCGGCGACTCGCCCGCGACGGGTGGCCTCATCGACCTCGAGGCCATGCCAGAGCTCGCGGCGTGGATCGACGCCCAGCAGCAGCCAGCAACCGCCGAGGGTCTCGCCACGCTGATCGAGCGACTTCGCGACCGTGGCTACCTGAGCCACGCCATCAGCCAATCTGCTTCGCCAGCATCCTCGTCATCCTCGTCGTCATCCTCGTCATCCTCGTCATCCTCGTCATCCTCGTCGTCACTACCCACCTGGCTGCAGCGCCTTGCCGCGCAGTACGGCACCACGTTTGAGTCGAGCGCGGGCGGGCACTCGATGGCTCGTGTGGAGCAGTTGTTTGCGCAGCTCAACACCCAGCAGCGCCTCGCCGGCGACGACGCCCCGCCAGAAATGTTGGTCGCTGCGATTGGCGATGATGAGCAGTTCGCCGCAGCTGCGGCGCTGATCGCTCGCGCGCTCGGGTTCGAATCGCGGGTGGTGGTCGGCGTGCGGTTGAGCGAAGACGCTGGTCGCGCGGCCCTCGACGCGGGGGTGCCTGGCGTGCCTGCCTGCGCAGGGGAGTGCACCGGTCAGCACCTCGCCGCGTGGGTCGAGGTTCGTGGCCAGCAGGGATCCTGGGTGCCGGTCGATGTAACCCCGCAGGTGACGATGCGCCCGACCGCGCTCGAAGAGGGCGAGCAGCTTCCCGAGTTTGCGACCACCCCCGAAGAGCGAGACGCCCGAGAGATCGACCCACCGCTCGGTGTTGGCGAGCGCAGCGATCCAGTTGATCCGAGTGATGACGAGCAGTCGGCCTCGTGGCTGTGGCCGGTGCTGCGCCTGGTCGGGCTGGGTGCGCTCGCGCTCGTGCTGCTTGCGCTGCCCCTGCTGTTCGTGCCGCTCGCAAAGCGCCGGCGTGAGCGACGGCGGCGCGGCGAGGCCGACGCTGAGGTGCGGGCGCTGGGTGCTTGGCAGCAGCTCGTTGACGACGCGGTCGACTCGGGCGTGGTGCTGCCACCTGGCGCGAACCGGAACGAGATCGCCCGAGCCATCGGCTCGGCCTCGGCGAGGTGGGCGGCAGAGACCGTCACCAAAGCGGTGTTCTCTGCGCCGGGGGTCACCGATCGCGAGGCTACCCTGATGTGGCAGCTCGTCGACGCGGATCGCGCACAGCGCGCCG
>JAAZFP010000101.1 GCA_012511645.1 Microbacteriaceae bacterium | reverse complement strand
GTGTAGGGGCTGCCCGCGAGAATGATGCCCGAATAACGTTCGAATTCAATGCGATCGAGCGGGTCGCGATCGAGCCGGTGCCACGCAAGATCTTCGGGGAGCAACCCGGTCAGGGTGCAGTACGAGGCGTGTTCTTCGGCCGCGATCTGCTCGTCTTCGCGAGTGCTCATCAGCAGAAACGGCTTCACCCCTCAAACTTACACGAGCGCTCATTGCTTGCCACGCAGCATGGAGGGTTGTGGCGTCTCAAATGAGATACTCGGCGTCATGTTGTTTGCAGCGAGACGAAAACCGTGGCACACTAAGTGACAGAACGCACATTGCCTCTGGCAGATTCGACGTTGGGGAAGACGATTCGAGTCGAAAGGAGAAAGCGATGGCGTTCGTTGCTGTGCCCGCAGGCGTTGAAGCACACGAG
The DNA here is from genome assembly GCA_012511645.1 of Microbacteriaceae bacterium. Taxonomy (GTDB): domain Bacteria; phylum Actinomycetota; class Actinomycetes; order Actinomycetales; family Microbacteriaceae; genus Leucobacter. The sequence goes on along the minus strand of JAAZFP010000101.1, from coordinate 3,002 downwards.
GTGGTTGGCCTGTTTTCCGTGCACTCCTGCCCGAGGGCGCTTGTGCCGCACGTCGAGTGGGCGCTTGCCCGCGAGATCGGTCGTGTGGTGAAGCTCGACTGGCAGCCACAGCCACTGCTCACCGGAATGATGCGTGCGGAGGTCGAATGGTCTGGGCCGTGCGAGACCGCAGCAGCGGTTGCCTCGTCACTGCTCGGCTGGCAGCAGCTCCGCTTCGAGGTGACCGAGCAGCCGACAGCATACTCTCCGGGAGGTCGTTGGGCGCACACCCCATCACTCGGCATCCGATACACGCAAATTGATGCGGCAGGCAACGCGGTACTCACCGAGAATCAGGTGCGTTCAGCCATCGAAGCCGCGGGTGATGACCACGCGGCGCTACCGGCAATTCTCGCTGACCAGCTTGGCTCAGCATGGGATCGTGAGCTCGAACCATTTCGTGCCGCCGAAGAAGGTGACGCGACGATCTTCACCCTGCACCGGGTGGGGTAGCCTCGGCTTCGTCAGCGGGACTACTACGACTGACGGCCAGCAAACGCGAGTGCGCCGCCCAGCCCAATCATGAGTACGCCTCCGGTGGTTTGTGCCGCGGTGAGGCGCTTCGGAGACCGCACAAACCATTCGCGCGCGGTGCCTGCGAGTAGCACATAACACCCGTCGCTGATGAGCGCGACCACAATGAAGACTGCGCCCAGCACCATCATCTGTGTGGCAGCCGCACCCGACTGTGCGCGGACAAATTGGGGGAGCACCGCGAGAAAGAACACGATGCTTTTCGGGTTCGACACCCCAACGAGAAATCCCTGCCAGAAAATGGTGCGCAGTGTGGTGGACGATGTGGTCGGGACTTCTCCTGGATCAAACGCCCCCGCGCGATTGCGATGCCGAATCGCCTGCACCCCGAGAAACACCAGGTAGGCCGCACCGAAGAGTTTGATCGTGGTAAACAGCACCGCGGAACCTGCGATGATCGCCCCGACACCGAATGCGACGGCGAGAATGAGTGGCACCTGCCCAAACGTGTTGCCGAGCACGGTGACCACCCCAGCCGTGCGACCGAGGCTCAGCGAGCGGGCGACCGCAAACAGCACACTGGGGCCGGGAATGACCACCAGGATCAGTGTTGCAAGCGCGAATCCGAGCAGAGCCTCGACCGAAGGCATGCGTGGCTACTACTCGTATGAACGGAACGCTGCGACAGCGTTGTGGCCGCCGAACCCGAAGCTGTTTGAGATTGCAAACTGCGGGGCAGCTCCGAGTGGCACCGGCTGAGACGACACGGAGAGAGGAATCTGGGGGTCTTGCTCGACCAGGTTGATGGTGGGAGGCGCCACACGGTGGTGCAACGCAAGCACCGTGAACATTGCCTCAAGGGCTCCTGTGCCGCCCAGCAGATGGCCGGTCGCACCCTTCGTCGCTGAGACAGGAATCTCTGTCACTCGCTCACCAAACACGCGCATGAGCGCCGTATATTCTGCGATATCGCCAACTGGAGTGGAGGTCGCGTGCGCGTTGATGTGGGTGACATCAGCGGCGGTCGCGCCAGCCTGTGCAAGAGCGAGTTCGACGGCGCGGCTTGCGCCCAGGCCCTCGGGTTCTGGAGCAGTGATGTGGTATGAATCGGCGGTAACTCCACCGCCAGCAAGCTCGGCATATATGCGCGCGCCGCGAGCGAGTGCATGCTCTTCGGTTTCAAGCACGAGCGCTGCTGCGCCTTCGCCCATGACAAAACCGTCACGAGACACGTCGTAGGGTCGCGAAGCGGTTTCGGGGGAGTCGTTGCGGCGTGACAGCGCCTGCATAGCGTTGAACGACGCCAGGGTGACCGGATGGATCACGCTCTCAGAGCCGCCGGCAATAACGACGTCTGCAAGCCCCGCCTGCAGGTGTTCGTAGGCGTTGACCAGTGATTCGGTTGATGACGCGCACGCGGAAGCAACCGTGCGGGCGTAGGCGCGTGCTTCGAAGTGCATCGAGACGGCAGCCGAGGGTGCGTTCGGCATGAGCATGGGCACGGTGAGCGGCATGACTCGGCGGGGGCCTTTTTCGCGCAGGGTGTCCCAGGCGTCAAGCAGTGACCACAGGCCGCCGATGCCGGTTGCCCAATCAACTCCCAGTCGTTCCGGAGGCAACTCCGGAGCACCTGCGTCTGCAAATGCCTCCTTTGCGGCAACCAGCGCAAACTGGCTTGACGGATCGAGACGCTTTGCAATCGGTCGATCAAGCACGGTGTCTGGGCGCACCTTCGCTTCTGCCGCGAAGGTCACGGGGATCTCATATTTTTCGATCCACTCGTGCTCGAGGGTGCGCACGCCTGACTCTCCGGCCAAGAGCGCATTCCAACTCTCGGTTGCCGTGCCGCCGATGGGTGATGATGCGCCAATACCGGTAACAACGATCTTCTTGCCCATGATCGAACTCCGTCTCTGTCGAATGGATGGAAAAATGTGCTTCGGGGGAGGGTGCTCCCGCCCCCGAAGCGGAAGGGTGCTGCTTACGCCTGAGCGCCAGCGATGAAGGTGACGGCGTCGCCGACGGTCTTCAGGTTCTGCACCTCATCGTCGGGGATCTTCACGTCGAACTTCTCTTCTGCGTTGACGACAATCGTCATCATCGAGATCGAGTCGATGTCGAGGTCATCGGTGAATGACTTGTCGAGCGCAACTGCGTCCGCAGCGATGCCGGTCTCGTCATTGATGATCTCTGCGAGGCCTGCGAGGATCTCGTCGTTGCTAAATGCCATGGTGTTCTCCTTGATTGTTTTGGCGTGGTAATTCTAGTAAGTCGGGGCTGGCTTAGGGGAGTTCGATGACCTGAGCACCATAGACGAGCCCTGCGCCGAAGCCGATCTGCAGTGCGAGGCCTCCGGAGAGTTCGGGGTGCTCTTCGAGGAGTGCGTGCATTGCGAGCGGAATGGACGCTGCTGAGGTGTTTCCCTGCATTTCAATATCGCGCGCAATGACGACGCTCTCGGGAAGCTTAAGTTGCTTCGCGAACTCATC
>JAAZFP010000100.1 GCA_012511645.1 Microbacteriaceae bacterium | reverse complement strand
GCCTGACGCCGAACGCGAAGCAATTCTCGCTGACCCAGGCTTCTGCAAGAGTTTCACCGACCATATGATTTCGATCACGTGGGATCGTGAGCGTGGCTGGCATGATGCCGAGCTGAAGCCGTACGGGCCGATCGAGCTCGACCCGGCGTCGTCGGTGCTGCACTACGGTCAAGAGGTCTTTGAAGGGCTGAAAGCTTACCGCCACGCCAACGGTGAGATTGTGACCTTTCGGCCAGAAGCGAATGCTCGTCGCCTCAATGAGAGCGCCCGCAGGCTCGCGCTGCCCGAACTGCCCGAAGAGCTGTTTCTGCGCGCCGTTGAAGAGCTGGTGCGGGCCGACGAGGTGTGGGTGCCGAGCGGGCACGATCAAAGTCTGTATATTCGCCCGTTCATGATCGCGTACGAAAATTTTCTCGGTGTGCGCTCAGCCGAGCGTGCCCGGTTCATGGTGATTGCGGGGCCCGCCGGCTCGTACTTTACGGGCGGGGTAAAGCCCGTGTCGATTTGGCTGTCAGAGGGGCTCTCGCGTGCCGGCCACGGTGGCACTGGCGCGGCCAAATGCGGCGGCAACTATGCGGCATCGCTGCTGCCGACGCGCATCGCCCAAGAGCACGGCTGTGCGCAGGTGCTGTTCACTGACGCCAACACCCCCGACACCATTGATGAGCTCGGCGGCATGAACCTCTTTCTCGTGCGTGCCGACGGCACACTGGTCACCCCACAGCTCAACGGCAACATTCTCGACGGCGTGACGCGTCGCAGTCTGATCGAACTCGCGCGTGATCGTGGGCACCGCGTTGACGAGCGCGAGGTCACGGTGAGCGAATGGCGTGATGGCGTCGCTGACGGCTCAATCACCGAAGCGTTCGCGTGTGGCACAGCCGCGGTGATTACCCCAATCGGCCAATTGATGGGTGAGTCAGGCATGATTGTCGATTTCGGTGACACAGCGCCGGGCGAGCTGACCATGTCGTTGCGCGAAGAACTCACCGGCATTCAGTTCGGTTCGGTGCCAGACCCGCACGGATGGGTGCACCGCATTCTCTGACCGTGCCTGACCGTGCCGGCAAGCTCGACGGGCTCGAACGGCCCGCGAAAGCCGAGCAGCCTCACGAGTCGTATCAGAAAGCAGCCACATGAAAATTGCACGTTTTCGCAGTACTGACGGCATCGCTTACGGCATTCTTGATCAAAGCGAAGACGGCTCAGCACTCGAGCTCATCGAACTCGCAGCAGACCCGATCGTGAGCGGTTTCGACACCACAGGCCGCCGCATTCCAGTCAGCGAGGTCACGCTGCTCGCGCCGGTGATCCCGAGTTCAAAGATCGTGTGTGTCGGCAAGAACTACCTCGATCACGTTGAAGAAATGCGTGACGTAACCGGCGGTGGCCGCGCTGAGGCGCCGGCCGAGCCACTGCTGTTCTTGAAGCCCAACACCTCGGTGATTGGCCCCGACGACGAAATTGTGCTGCCCACCATCTCTGAGCGTGTCGAGCATGAGGGTGAACTCGCAGTGATCATCGGCCAGATCGCTAAAGACGTGCCAGTCGAGCGAGCCCTCGATGTCGTCTTCGGGTACACCTGCGCAAACGACGTGACCGCGCGCGACCTGCAAGTGCGCGATGGGCAATGGTCTCGCGCCAAAGG
>JAAZFP010000099.1 GCA_012511645.1 Microbacteriaceae bacterium | reverse complement strand
CTCGACGACGTGCGACTTCCCGAGTCAGCGATGCTGCCTGAGGCTCGCGGACTGAAGGGCCCGCTGTCCTGCCTGAACGAGGCCCGCTTCGGCATCACCTGGGGTGCGCTCGGAGCCGCACGCTCAAGCCTCGAGGTCGCCCGCAAGTACTCGCAGGAGCGCGTGCAGTTCGGCAAGCCGATCGGCGCATTCCAGCTCACCCAGCAGAAGCTCGCCGACATGTCGCTCGAATACATCAAGGGCTACCTGCTCGCCGTGCACCTGGGTCGTCGCAAGGATCAAAACACCCTGCGCCCCGAGCAGGTCAGCATCGGCAAGCTCAACAACGTGCGCGAGTCAATCGAGATCTGCCGCACGGCACGCACCATTCTCGGTGGCAACGGCATCTCGCTCGAGTACCCAGTCATTCGTCACCAGAACAACCTCGAGTCAGTGCTCACCTACGAGGGCACCGTCGAAATGCACACCCTCGTGCTCGGCCAGGTACTCACCGGCGAATCAGCGTTCCGCTAAAGACAACCACCACACTGCCGCTGGGGCGACGCTGACAGGCGTTCCTCGGCGGCAGTGCTGTTTCCCAGACACGCATGCATTCTGTCGTTCCGCACCGGCCCATGTACTTCCGCACGCAGTTCGGTCAGAATGGAATTATGGACGACGAAGTTTTTCTCACACCGGATCTTGCTCGAGCAGCGCGCGCGTTCACGAAAGTGTCGACGAAGACGATCGCGTCATCTGCTGGTCTCACCAGGCAGCAGGTGCGAAGCTTTGAGCAGGGCACCCTCAGCCTGACGAACGATGAGAAGGCGCAGCTCAAGGCCTCGCTCGAGAAGTACGGTGCGCTCTTTCTTCCCGAAGAAGAGCGCGTCGGGTATGGCGTGCGCCGCCGGTACCCACGCGAGGGCCTGCTGCGCATGAATGCGTGGGAAGGCGAAGGCGGCGGCCTCCCAACGAAATAGGCTGCGACCAACCTGAAATTCCGCAGCACGGCTTTCCGTGCGGGCTTCTCACCCAAGCCGCCGAGCACTGGAGTGCGTGAAACGGCGCTGCGTGAGCGTGTCAGCACCCTCAGGCGAAAGCGTAGCGGTTCAGACGATTTAGACGTCGTCCTCCGCTGCGGGGCCGCCCTCACCCTCCCAGGTGTCGATGCGCTTCGACGCGAGTCGCGAAAACTTCAAGCGCACGCCGTAGCCGTAGCCACCTTCACCGTCCGGCAGTAGCACCGCACCGTACTCCTCGAGCACGCGCCTGAGTGCGTCGGCTTGCTGGTCTTCGATGGTCAGTGTGCCACGCTCAAAGCTGCGCAGGTCGTCGTGCGTCATTCCCGCATCAGCAGCAACGATGTCAGCTGAGATCTCGACGAGTGCGCGCGCGGCGCGGGCCAGTGAACCGGTGAGCGTGTGTGTTGGCTGCATGGCTCTACTGTGCCAGATTTCGGCGCATGTCGTCACGCGTTCCGCCCCACGAAACCGCGCCTGACCCGAACCTCAGAACCCCGCCTGCTTGGAGCAGCACTACTCAACGGCTATGCCATTGCCTGGGCACCCCTTCAGCGCGACCGCGTTTCGCACCCCAATGTTGTTGCCACTTGAGCGCTTCAGAGACAATTCAACCCCCGAACTTCGTTGATTTCTCGCGGAAGTACGGGGGTTTCATTTGGCGGTGACGGTGGGATTTGAAACCCTATCGTGGCCCGGAGCCCTCGGAGCTGTCCCCCTACATCCGCATGATTCCGCCACATTTGCTCCCGATAGCTACGGTGATTCGCAAGTGCTCCCGATAAGTCTGTAGTCGGAATGTAGTCGGCTTCAGTCGCCGCCGAGCGCCTTCCGGCGCTGCTGGTCGAGAGCTGCAGCCACGTCGTCGAGGTCGTCGTCGAACAGCTCGGCGTAGGTGTCGAGCGTCATCGCCGCCGATGCGTGGCCGAGCATCCGCTGCACCGCCTTGACGTTGGCCCCGGCGCTGATCGCGAGCGATGCCGCCGTGTGTCGGAGGTCGTGGGGAGTCACGCGGGGCATGACTGGAGG
>JAAZFP010000098.1 GCA_012511645.1 Microbacteriaceae bacterium | reverse complement strand
GCGTGTGGCACTCGCGGCGTTGACCGCCGAGGCCGTCGCCGAGACCGAGCTCGCGGGCGACCCCATCACTGCGGTGCTCACGCATGCGCCCGGCAACGGTGCGCCGATCGGCGGGCTCAAGGTGCAAACCGAACATGCGTGGTTCGCGGCCCGCCCGAGCGGCACCGAAGACGTGATGAAGGTCTACGCCGAGTCGTTCAGGGGCGAGGACCACCTGCTGCTCGTGCAGGCCGCCGCACGCGAGCTGGTGGCCCGCGCCGTGGGCGCCGAGTGAGCGAGTACGCTAGACCCATGCCTGAGACTGCCACCCCAGACGAGTCGTCGCGCCTTCGCCGCTACAGCTATCTCGGGCCCGCAGGCACCTTCACCGAGGCCGCGCTGAAGCAGGTGCCCGAGGCGCAGGGTCAAGAATGGGTGCCCGTCACCAATATCGGTGAGGCGCTCAACGACGTCGTCACCGGTTTCAGTGACGCCGCAATGATCGCGATTGAGAACTCGGTCGACGGTGGGGTCACGGTCGCCCAGGATGCGTTGGCAACGATCCCCGGTTTGCAGATTGTGGGTGAATATCTCGTGCCGGTGAAATTCGTGCTTGTCGCGAAGCCCGGCACGCGCATTGAGGATATCTCGGTGGTGTCGGGCCACCCGGTGGCCTACGGCCAGTGCCGTGCGTGGCTCGATGATCAGGTGCCGAGGCACCGCCACATGCCCGCGACCTCAAACGTGCAGGCAGCGGCTGACCTGTTCGACCCGAACAAGAGCATCGACGCGGCGATCGCGCCCCCCGGCATCGAACAACACCACGACCTTGAGGTGATCGCCGAGGGCATTGCTGAAAACCCAGACGCGGTGACCCGCTTCGTGTTGGTGTCGCGCACGACCGCGGTTGGCGAGCCGACCGGGGCCGACAAGACGAGCCTGATCGTCGAACTGCCGAACGACCGCGCCGGCGCGCTGCTCGAGTTGCTCGAGCAGTTCGCGACGCGTGGGGTCAACCTGACGTTGCTCGCCTCGCGCCCTATCGGCGACCGCATGGGCCGCTACCGCTTCGTCATCGACGCTGAGGGGCACCTTCGCGATGAGCGCGTCGCCGATGCGCTGCTCGGCATCAAACGCTTTAGTCCCGGCGTCGTGTTTCTCGGCTCGTATCCGAGGGCTGACCGCATCGAGGCGACGACGCGCGACGAGCACGACAATGAGGCGTTTCGTGATGCGCGCGATTGGCTGCGATCGCTCGTCTCGGGCCAGCGCGAGCGCTGATCCTCGGGGCGAGCAGGCGAGCCAGCTATGCGCGCGCCTGCTCCTGGCCGAACTTCATGCCGAGCTCGAAGCGTGACGAGACGCCCGCTGCCTGCATCGCATCAGAGACACGACGGCTCACGGTGCGCATCGAGAGCCCCATCGCCTGAGCGATGCGAGCATCGGTCCATCCGAGCGACATCAGCTCGAGCACATCAGCGGTGCCACGGTTGAAGGAGTCCCACGGAATCGCCGACGACCAGTGCTCATCAAACACGCGCTGCAGCGGCGCCACAATCGAGGGTCGCCTCGTCAAGAAATAGCCCTCGTCGCCCTCACCTGAGCCGACCTCTTCCGTTGACAGCACGGCTGCTTCGCTGCCATAGACCACGAAGAGAAACGGCGAGGATCGCACCCGCACATCGAAGCCGTAGTTGGTGAGGTATTCGGCAATGTCGCGCACGGTGCCCTCGGGTTCGCGCGGAGGAATGATCAGGCGCAGGTCGACAGCCTTCGCCGCCACAATCGTCTCGATGAGTTCTCCACTCACCTGGCCCACCCAGTTGCGCTGGTCGAGCCCCGGCACGTCGGGCAGCACGAGATCCATGCGCAGTGGTGCGCCTGCGCGCTCGTGCATCAGGTTCCACCAGTGCTGCCAAAACCCGTTGTGCCCATACAACAACTGCTCACCGGTGACGAGCTGTTCGGCGTGCAACCAGCGCACATAGTGATTCTGCAGAATGGAAAGCGATTCTTCCGGAAACCCTGCGGTGCCGTACTCGGGCCGCTGCAGGGTGAGGTACTCGCCCTCATACGAGGCAAGCCCCGC
>JAAZFP010000097.1 GCA_012511645.1 Microbacteriaceae bacterium | reverse complement strand
GCGCGGGATCGAACTCGGTGCCCTCGGGATCAACGCCCTCGTTCGCCTGCTTCAGGCTAAGCGAGATACGGCGCCGCTCAAGGTCGATGTCGATGATCTTCACGAAGACTTCCTGGCCAGCCTTGACGACCTGCTCAGCAAGCTCCACGTGCTGACCCGAGAGCTCACTGATGTGAACGAGACCCTCGATACCGTCTGCGACACGCACGAACGCACCGAACGGAACCAGCTTGGTCACCACACCCGGAGCAATCTGACCGATTGCGTGGGTGCGTGCAAAGAGCTGCCACGGATCTTCCTGGGTAGCCTTCAGCGAAAGCGACACGCGCTCGCGATCGAGTTCGACCGACAGCACCTCAACGGTAACTTCTTGGCCAACTTCAACCACATCGCTTGCGTGCTCAATATGCTTCCACGACAGTTCACTGACGTGCACGAGACCGTCGACGCCGCCGAGATCAACGAACGCACCGAAGTTGACGATCGACGAAATGACACCCTTGCGCACCTGGCCTGGCTTCAGATCTGCGAGGAACGACGAATGGCTTGCCGACTGCGTCTCTTCAAGGAGCGCACGACGCGACAGAACCACATTGTTGCGGTTCTTATCAAGCTCAAGGATCTTCGCCTCAATGGTCTGGCCCAGGTACGGGGTGAGATCGCGAACGCGGCGGAGTTCAATGAGCGATGCGGGCAGGAAGCCTCGCAGGCCGATGTCAACGATGAGTCCACCCTTGACGACCTCAATGACGGTGCCTTCAACAACGCCGTCAACTTCCTTGATGCGCTCAACGTCGCCCCACGCACGCTCGTACTGTGCGCGCTTCTTTGAGAGGATCAGGCGACCCTCTTTGTCTTCTTTCTGAAGAACCAGCGCTTCAACGCTGTCACCAACCTTGACGACCTCATCAGGGTCAACGTCATGCTTGATGGAAAGTTCGCGAGAGGGAATGACGCCCTCGGTCTTGAATCCGACGTCGAGGAGCACCTCGTCGCGGTCAATCTTCACAACGGTACCCTCAATCAGGTCACCGTCTTCGAAGTTCTTAATGGTCAGTTCGACCGCGGCAAGAAAATCTTCCGCAGATCCGATGTCGTTAATCGCGATCTGCTTGCTTGCCTTTTCGGCCGTTGCGTTCGTCATGTAATTGGTCTCCAGAATGGACATGGGGTCAGGCTGAGCACACGAAAACGCAATCAAGAGATCGGATCTTCGCAGGCCTCGCATGCGAATAGTGGTAAAACGTCACGAAAGTGACACTCGATCCTATCGCGTTTCTCGCGATTTTTCTAATGCGCAGCTGCGTTCCAGTTTGGGCCGCCACCAACCTGCACTTCGAGCGGAACCGAAAGCTCCGCAGCCTGACTCATTTCCTCATGAACGATCGTCTCTAGAGCGTGCCACTCCCCTTCAGCAACCTCGAACATGAGCTCATCATGAATTTGCAGGAGCATTCTCGAACGCAGTTGAGATTCTTGCATCCGTCGCTCTACCCCGATCATTGCAATTTTCATGATGTCAGCAGCTGTGCCCTGGATTGGGGCGTTCAGTGCAGCTCGCTCTGCATTCTCACGAAGCACCCGGTTCGGGCTTGCGAGGTCGGGGAATGGTCGCCTTCTCCCGAAGATCGTTTCAGTAAACATATCCTGCTTTGCCTGCTCGACAACCGAACGAAGGTAATCTCGCACGCCTCCAAAGCGATCGAAATAGTCGCTCATCAATTGTTTGGCTTCTGCAGCAGAAATACCGAGTTGCTTCGCCAGACCAAACGCCGATAACCCATACGCCAGCCCATATGACATGGCTTTCACCTTTGCCCGCATCTCACTCGTCACGTCTTCTGGCGCGACCCCAAAGATTCGCGAGCCGACAAAACGGTGCAGGTCTTCACCCTCTCGAAACGCTTCGATCAACCCAGGATCACCCGATAGGTGCGCCATGATGCGCATTTCAATCTGGGAATAGTCCGCGGTCATGAGCGTCTCATAGTCGCCCGAATGAATGAAGGCTTCCCGAATGCGACGCCCCTCTTCGGTGCGCACGGGAATGTTCTGCAGGTTTGGGTCCGTCGACGCGAGTCGACCGGTGCTCGCTCCAATTTGAAGCAACGTGGTGTGAATTCGACCGTCTGCTTGCACCGCCTTCATCAGCGTTTCAACAATCTGGCGAAGTTTGTTCGCATCACGGTGGGCAAGCAGCGCATCAAGGAACGGGTGGGGGTTCTTCACCTGCAGGTCGGAAAGGGCTGCCGCATCAGTCGTATAGCCCCGCTGTGTTTTTCTGGTCTTCGGCATATTCAACTGCTCAAAGAGCACGTCTTGCAGCTGCTTCGGCGATGAGAGATTCACCTCGCGCCCAATTGCGGCAAACGCTTGCTGTTCAAGTTCTGCCACCCGGCTACGCAGTTCTGTGTCGTGCGCTTGCAATAACGGAAGATCAATCTGCACACCGCGGTCTTCAAGAGCCGCAAGCACCGCGACGAGTGGGAGCTCAATCTCTCGATACACCTGCTCAGTGCGGCCTTGAAATCGTCGAACTGCTTCGATATGAGCCCGAATCAGGTACCAAGCTTGCACGTCTGGACCAGCAATTGATCCTTCTTCGGGAATCAGTTGGTTCGGGTCGCCCTCTGGAAGCTGCTCGCCCAGAAAACGAAACACGGCTTCTGCCAGCGTCTTTTCCGGTGTGCTTGGTCGGATGAGCCACGATGCCAGCAAGAGATCGCCGGCGATCCCACCGATATGCGCTCCACGTCGCGACGCGAGATGGATTTGACGCTTGGCATCCCAACAAATCTTCGGAGCATCAGACGCCAACCATGATTCAAACTGCACATAATCTCGCCCGCCCGGTCGCCAGTCAATCGAAATGATCGCTGTTTCACTCGCGAGTCCGACCGTTACCGTTTCGCTGATGTCAGCATCATCGATCATCACCGCGACGGCCCCCGCCTTCGCGAGCCAATCGCCAAGTTCTTCGTCAATCAGCAGCTTCGACTCAGGCGCCTGCGGAGTGAGCGCTGAGACCTTTCCCGCATCCGCACTGAAGGCCTGCCCTTCCGCCCCTGCGAGCTTTGCCACCCGTTGAAGAAGCGTTCGAAACTCGAGCTTGCTGAAGACCTGTTGCACCTGCTCCATATCGATGTCACCGCGCTCGAGATCGGTGACTGCCACATCAAGTTCAATATCCCGCACCAAACGGTTGAGACGACGATTGCGCACCGCAAGGTGGGCATTCTCGCGAAGGCTTTCGCCAACTTTGCCGGTGACCTCATCTTGACGAGCGAGCAGCTCTTCGAGCGAACCGAATTGATTGATCCATTTGACTGCGGTCTTCTCTCCAACCCGCGGAACCCCGGGAAGATTGTCGCTCGTTTCACCAACGAGCGCGGCGATCTCAGGGTACTGCTCAGGCCGCACGCCATACCGTTCCATCACTCGGTCAGGGTCGTACCGCGTCAACTCGCTCACTCCCTGCTTGGAGGGATATAGCAGCGTAATGCGATCGTCGACAAGCTGAATAGTGTCGCGGTCACCGCTCACCACCAAGACTCGATACCCCGCTTCGGCACCCTGCGTTGCGAGAGTCGCGAGGATGTCGTCAGCCTCGTAGTTTTCCTTCTCGAGCGTTCGCACCCCCATCGCGTGCAACGCTTCTTGCAGCAGTGGCACCTGCCCCTTGAACTCCGGTGGGGTTTCAGCGCGAGTTCCCTTATATTCTGGATACTCTTCAGTGCGAAACGAATGCCGTGAAATATCAAAGGCAACAGCGAGGGAGTCTGGCTTCTCATTTGCGAGCAAGTTGATCAGCATCGCAATAAAGCCGTGGATTGCGTTGGTATGCTGCCCCGTTTGCGTCTGAAAGCTATCGACCGGCAACGCATAGAACGCGCGAAATGCGAGTGAGTGGCCGTCAATGATCATGAGGGTAGGCTGTGGTTTGTTCGACACGAATCCAGCTTACAAGCCACTCCATAGCGGAGTTCCATAAGTGTCAGACATCACTGGCCTGAAAGGAATGTACATGAGTTCGGTGAGCGATCTGCACCCTGAGGAATACACGCTCGAGTTTTTGAATGAACGGCGAATCGGTGATCTTGCAAAGCGCATGGGCATTCTCGTGACCGAATTCAGCGAAGCACACATTATTGCGACGATGCCGGTCGAGGGGAACACCCAAGCATTTGGAATCATGCACGGGGGTGCCTATGTGGTGCTCGGGGAACTCTTAGGCTCAATCCACGCGAACATGTTCGCACCCGAAGGAAAGTTCGCGGTCGGCGTCGATGTAAATGCCACTCACACCGCTTCCGCGAATCAGGGATTGGTGACTGCGGTGTGCGCCCCGGTGCACCTTGGCAATTCGATGACCGTCCATGACATTGCCATTACCGACGCAGACGGCAAGCGATGCTCGACCGTGCGCATCACCAATTTCTATCGCCCGCTGCTCTAACGGGCGGGCATGAACGTCTGGCGTCAGTCAGCTTTCTTCGTGCTGAACTGATCGATGATCGCCTGCGCCACATCCTGCATGGTGAGGCGGCGGTCCATCGATGCCTTCTGGATCCACCGGAAAGCCTCCGGCTCAGTCAGGCCCATCTTCTCGTTGAGAATGCCCT